>NZ_JBEYYT010000217.1:0-15633 GCF_040645715.1 Spirillospora sp. NPDC046719
GGGGGGGGGGGGGGGGGGGGGGGGGGGCGGCCGGGGGCGCGGGGGGGGGGGGGCGCGCGCGCCCGCGCCCCCCCCCCCCGCGGCCCGCGCGCGCGCGCTTCTCCGACAAGCTCGCGATCGGCACCGCCGCGGCGGTGCTCCTCCTCGACCCGGAGATCGTGGTGCTCGGCGGAGGCTTCTCCCGCTCCGCCGACGTCCTGCTGCCGCCCCTGCGCTCCCGCCTCGAACAGGTCTGCCTGCGCATGCCGAGGCTCAGCGGATCCACCCTCGGCGACGAGTGCGTCGTGCTCGGCGCCATCGACTACGCGATCGAGCACCTCGACCAGCTCTTCTTCGCCCCCGACGCCCCGGCCCTGCGCCCGCCGGTCCGTCCCGCGCCCTCGCCGGCGGGCCTCGGCCCCGCGTGAACCTCGAACCGTCTCCCGCCGCCCATAACCGAATAGGGCGACAAGCTGAGCATCAGAGCGAGCACGTTCTCTCTCTGAAGTGCTCGGTGAACGCGCCCGCCAGCTTCGCTCCGTCGATGTCTTCCATGGGGTCGGGCGGCGTCGGTGATGCCCTCGTTGCCGACGAACATGTCGATCCGGCCCCCACACCTCACGCGCCGCCCGGCCGCTCACTGGTTGCCCTCTCTGTGAAGACGACGGCCTTTCCGGCCAGTGCGTCCTTGCTTCTCCCACTCCTTGATCTGTTCTCGTTCGCCTGGGCAGGCCGCGGGTGCGCGTCAGCTCATGGCCCGCTCGCTCGCCGCCGCGGCCCGCAGGATGGCGTGCTCGGTGAGCCGGTCGCCGGACAGTCCCTCGGCGGCGCGTCCACCGCGGAACACCAGCACCCGGTCGCAGATGTGCGCGAGATCCTCGTGCTCGGCACTGACCAGCAGCACGCCGATGCCCCGTGCCGCGGCGAGTTGGATCTGTTCGAGGATCTGACGGCGCGCCCCTACGTCGACGCCCTGCGTGGGCTCGTGCAGCAGCATCACTCTCGGGTCCATCGCGAACCATTTCGCCAGCAGTGCCTTCTGCTGGTTCCCGCCGCTGAGCGTGCCCAGCAGCGCATCGGGATTGGCCGGACGCACGTCGTACAGGGCGATGTCGCGCTCCGCGGCGTTCCGCTTGGCGCGGACGCTCACCCCGAACGGCGTGCGGTGCTTGCGGAGACTCAGCACGGTCATGTTGTCGGTGACCGACAGGTCGGCGACGGCACTGTCACGGACCCGGTTGGCGGGCAGCAGTGCGACGCCGGCGGCGGCCGACCGGCGCGGCGTCATCCGCTTCAGGTCGTAGGCTCGCCCGGCCACCCGGACGGTGCCCGTGACGCCGCCCACCGCGCCGAACAGCCGGTAGGGAACCTCCTCCCACCCGGCGCCGACCAGTCCGGTGACGCCGACGATCTCCCCATCGCGCAGCACCAGGTCGAACGGCTCGCCGTCGTCGCCTTGGCGCATCCCGGCCACCTCGAGCACGGGTTCACCCGGTACGCGGTCGGTCGCCGGATACCGCCCGTCAAGGGACGTGCCGATCATCATCCCGACGAGGTCGTCCTCGGTGAGCCCGGCGACCGTGCTCCGGCCGACCAGCCGGCCGTCGCGCAGCACGGAGACCCGGTCGGCGACGGCCAGCACCTCGTCCAGGTGATGGGTGACGAAGATGACCGCCAGCCCTTCGGCCGCGAGCCGGCGGATCATCCCCAGCAGCCGTTCGATGCCGTCGCGCGGCAGGTACGCCGTGGGCTCGTCGAGGACGAGCACGCCACCGGGCACCTCCCGTAGTTCGTCGGTGGCCCGCATGATCGCGAGCATCGCCCGGTCCACCTGGCGAAGGTTCGCGACCAGCGCGTCCGGGTCGAGGGACATCCCGAACCGGGTGATGCTCCGCAGCGCGTGTTGCCGCTCTTGCTTCCACGCTATGAGCCCCTTGCGGCCGCGCGGACTCCCGGCGACCAGGTTCTCCAGCACGGTGGCCGACTCGACCAGGCCGAGGTCCTGGTGGACGAAGCTCATGCCCTTGGACCGGGTCCCGTGACCGGCGAGCGGGCGGCCGGCGAGTTCGAGTTCACCACCGCGGTCGAACGACTGGTAGCCAGAGAGGATCTTCAGGAAGGTGCTCTTGCCCGAGCCGTTCTGTCCGATGAGCGCATGCACCTCGCCGGCGCGGACGTCGAAGTCGAAGTCGCTGAGGACCCGGGTGCCGCCGAAGGTCTTGGACACGTGCCCGGCTCGCAACGAGACGGGCCGCGGATCCCGGGTGGCCTCGGGTTCGGGGGGATGCGGTGGCATGCGTCAGTGCTCCTTGCCGGCGGAGGGGCGGTCCAGCCCGTACCAGGACGGGGGGTAGGGGGTCAGGAGGCGTGCCACAGCTTCGGGTACTCCTTGGCGGGGTCCACCCCGTAGACCTGCTCGTCGTTGCCCCTGAAGTCGATCCCGGACATGTTGGCGCTGTTCCACGGGACGATCACCGCGACCACGCCGAGCGGCTTGGGCACCGCGTAGTTCAGCGCCCGCCCCCCGTCCGCGGTCTCGGTCAGGTACGAATCCAGCCCGCCGGCCGCGATCGTGTCCGCGAACACCCGGAAGTTCCGCGCGGCGCGGGAGATGTCCAGCTCGCGGGCCAGGGCGGCCGGCTTGCCGGTGTCGGCGATCTCCGCGTCCAGCAGGTCCTGCGAACGCGCCTCGATCCGGTCGGCGATCCGGCGCAGCAGATCGGCGCGGTAGGCGGCCGAACTCGTGCCCCACGGCCCGGCCAGCGCCGCTCGCGCCGCTGCGGCCGCCGCGCCCACCACCTCGGCGCCCGCCTCGTGGACGGTCGTCACGACGCTTCAGTCCACGGGACTGACCTTGTCGAAGGCGGCCGAGCCGTCCACGAACGCCCCGCCCACGTAGTTGCGCAGCACCGAAGGCATGCTCAGGTCCTCTCCGGCCCGGTGGCCCCGGACAGCTCGTCGGCCCCCGCCACCAGCGCCACCACCGCCAGGTCGACCCCGGCGGCGTCGCCGTCCACGGCGGCCTGCGCGGCCTCGTCGGCGGCGAGCAGCACCAGGTTCGGCGGGGCGGTGTGGATCAGGTCCACCGCGACGAGGGACACGTCCGTCCCCTCGGGCCGCACCGTCACGAGCCGCCGCCGCTCAAGACCGGGGAGGGCACGCTCGTTCCAGACCCGCCCCGTGACCCGTGCCAGGATCACGACTCCTCGCCTCCGGCGAGGACGGCGCGGGTGCCGTTGTCCAGCAACCCCGCGGACACCTCGTCCGGGCGCGGGTAGAGCTTCGCACTGCGCAGTTCGCCGTACTGCTTCACTGCCGCGGCACCGGAGTCCAGCGCCTGCCGGACCGCGGCGATGCCGCCCTTGACCGCGGCCGAGAAGTACCCGGAGCCGATCCGCTCGATGTTGACCGTCTCGACGTCGGCGGTCTTCATCATGGCCTCGATCCCCGCCATGAGGGCGACGATCCCGCGGGTCTCAATGAGCCCGATCGCGTTCTGCGAACTCGTCATCACGTTCTCCTAGCCGTCGCTGCTCAGCCGTCGATGAGGGAGGGGTTGCCCGCCACCGCCGTGACCGGCGCGCTCGGGTAGGCGAAGATCACCGAGCTGACCTTGCCGTGGCCGACCGAACGGGCCGACTCCACCCCGACCTCCACGGCCTCCTCGACCGTGGCCAGATCGCCGCTCAGCGACACCGCCACCACACCGCCGCCGAGCCGCATGGTGCCCTCCACCTTGACCTCGGTGGCCTTCACCATGGCGTCGACCGCGTCGAAGATGGCCACCAACCCATCGGCCTCGATGAACGCAACTGCCTTACTCATCCCTGCACCTTCCTGACGTGTGTCTGGAAGCTAGGCCGCCGAATACCCGTCCACAGCGCTCCTGTCCGGCTGTACCGGACGCAGGTCGAAAAACCTCAGCTCAAGCACTTGCCGGAGGTCCACTGCAGTCTCGATCGGGCTGGGAGCGTCCGATGAACGGCGGATCCGATGATCAAGGAGACGCCACAGACCGCCATCAGGTCGCGGTGCCAGCGCAACTCCACGATCTCGGACTCCTTCCCCCGACCGGTCATCGGAAGCAGACGCAGCACCGCGAACGTGTTCGCCGCGGCCAAGTAGGCCAGCCGCACGAACACAGCCGCCCATCCTCCCGGGGCGACGGCCTGTTGCGAAGCCGATCAAGCGCGGCACCCGAGCACCCCTCTACGCCTTTTCACCTGCGTGGACGTAATTTTCGGCAAGCGCAACGTCCCTGCAGCACACCCGATCGCACACTGCCTCATCACGGGACACTCTTAGCGCTCCCTAAAGAGCCCAGAGACCCGCCGCTCAGAATCCGTTGGCCACGTCACCTATGCAGAGCGTCTCCGTGATGACGCTCCCCACTGCCCCGCGGGATCGGCGGAGAAGTTCACGCACGGTCACTGAGGCGAAGCAGTTCTGCTGAACACAGTTGGGTGAGCCAAGATCCGTGCCCCAGATCTGCCCCAAGAGCCGCACCACACTCGCACGGAACACCTCGACGACGCTGTTACCTGCGGTAAGTCCTCCGCAGTAGTCGCCTCGTTGGCTCAGCCGACGCTACAGGCCCTCGAGAAGAGTATGGGCGCGCTACTCGATGGGAGATCGGCCTGCTGCCCGATAACTCGTAGAGCTGTCCACGCTGATGCTTATAGGACAACAAGCCGTCTTCTTTGCGCTGTAGTATTCGAACGCTGGCCTTGGCCGGATAGCCGCGCCATCCAATGCGGTGCGGCAGCTTCCAGGACCCGCTGGCTAGTGAGCCGAACGTTCCCACCTGGCATGCGCCATCGTCGGCGCTTCGTCTCGATTGGCTCAGCTTCCCGCATCCGGTCTCGGGCCCGGCGCCGGCCGTTTCCCCCGCCCGCTCGGGGGTTGTTCCACGTCCGGGCCGCCCGTGTGAGCGGAATGGACATGGTTCCTCGCGCCCGGCGGCAGTGACCCCGCACACGCCGGCGAACAGGCGTTGACCAGCAGTGGCAGTACATCGGTCGCGACTTGGAGGGAGATCCATCTCTGGTGGATCTCTCCCGTGATCGGCCGGTCGCACACACTGCACGCCCGGACCGCCCGAGCGCCCCATACCCCTGGATCGAGATCACCGAGGTCGAGGTCACCGACCTCGGCCGAGGCTCGGAGCCGCGGGAACGGCGGACGTGTCTTGAAGTTCCCGTAGATCGAGCGCGTGCTCACGGTGCTGTCCCGCAGCCGCGAACAACGGGTCAGCTCGTAAGGGAACCAGTGCAGTCGATGCGAGGTGTAGGGATCGAACTCTTCCAGGCTCGTCATCGCGCCGATCTCCGGCGGGAGACGCACCATGTTGCTGCCGTACAGGATCAGGTGTTTGACCCTGGTCAGCCTCGCGATGCTCGCCGGGAGGGTCACGATCTGCAGCCGTTCGCTGGGGCTCAACTCCGCGAGCGGCTTGAAGACCTCCCGTCCGTCGGCTGCGGCCTCGTCGACCAGCTCCAGCAGGTGCAGCCATCCCTGCGCCGTCTCGTCCTGCTGCTCCGCGTGGAAGGCGACCTCGTGGGGATGCTTACGACCGTACTGGTCGAAGCACATGCACCGATCACGGATCGGTCCTCCGCCCGGGCCGACCGCGTCGGCGAAACGGTTGCCGACAACTCGCAGTTGCTTCTCGTCTGTCACGACACGCCAAAGTAGATCGCGGCCGCGGAACCGGCAAGACCCTATTACGAGTCGGCTCCTGGCCGGATGCGTTCAGAGTCTGGTCGATGCGGATATCGAGAATGGCGTCGATGACGGAGGAAGCTTCAGGGTGTCGGCACTAGCAATCGGGTGGGCCGAGAAGCACCTGCCCTCTGGATGGAAGCCGCCGAACTCAGGTGGTAAGCCCCGGTGCGGCGGGGGTGGAGCTTGGAGTTCTCGGGACTGCGGGCGGTCGCCAAAGCGCGGCATCATTTGTGCGGACCCATGGCTTGGTCGGCGAGCTGGATCCGCTCGTCCATAAAGCGGCGGCACTCCGCCGGGTCAGTGCCGGCGAACGCGGAGCGATGCCAGAGGCCGTCGGCGGCGAGGAACCGTCCGGCGTGGTTGGTGCCGAGTTTGGCGTCCAGATGCAGCAGTCCGCCGAGTGCCCAGTCCTGGTCGTAGTAGCAAAGCCGCTGCGGCAGGTAGCGGTCCAGATAGAGGACGAAGAATTCGGCGTCCTCGGGCTGTCCGAAGCGGGCCAGGACCAGGCAGTAGCCCTGGCCCGCGTAGGGGAGTTCGCTCTCCAGCAGCAATTGCCCGGGAGCCTGCCGAAAGCACGAAGGCTGGGGAAGTCCTCCAGACAGCGCGATTCCCGCACTGATCGACACAGAGTCGGCCGACCGGCCCGGGCCGCCCGGGCCGCCGGTTCGCACCGTGCTTGCCGCACTGTTGCTGGCCGTCCACTACCCGGCAAAGCCACCATCGCCCAAGCTTGGCGGCTGCGGGCCTTCGGCCTCAGCGAAACTGCCGTAAACCCTCGGGACCGCACTAGTGCTCGGCCTCGTTCGCCGCGCCGTCGTACGCGGCACCCGTGCCCCGGGCACGGCGACGTCGGCGTGGGCGTCGGCACCGCTATTCTTTCCACCTGAGAGCGTTTATCCGTTTTGCGCACAGTTTCTTTGCGTGTCCAGATAGGGAACACTGTCCGGCGCCGTTAACCGGTCGTTGTGCCGCACTCCAGAGCGCTCCGAGCCATCCCGGGATGGCCTGCAGCGGCACAGCACTCGGTCAGCGCACACGTTGCTGGCCAGTCGGCCGCCCAAACGAACCCACGACCTCCGGTAACTGCTGGTCGCGCAGCAGCGCGGCCAGCCCCTCGTCCAGCGAGGTGTTGCCGGTGTCGACCGGTTCTCCATCCAGTACGCGGTCGTGCAAATTCGGTGAGGTTCTTGTGGATCCGGCTGCGCTCGTCCTCGCTGAACGACCTGCCCCGCAGCGTCGAGACGATCCGACCGCCCGCGGCCACGATGCTCGTGCAGGCGCCGATCTGCATCGCGGTCGGCTCGACCCGACTCCTCGACCGTCATCGCGCGTCTCCGCGCCGGCGTCATCTCCCCCAAGGACGCCGCTCGCAGGCTTGTCCTGCTTGCCGGCCTTCCTCGCAACGTGCGGCTGTCACATCCGGCCGTCGCCGACGCCTTCTGCGCGTCGCGCGTCGCGGGCGGCCGGGGCGCCGCCTTCGGCATCCTGCCCGCCGGCCTCGACCTCGCCCCGATCACCGATCGCGCCACCCCGAAGACCAGCCGACCCCCTTCAAGATCGTCTTAAGCCCCCACGAAGCCGCGCATGGCATCATAATGATCACAATCAGCACCCTCTGTTGAGGAGTAGAAGGTGGGCGAACGGTCTCAGGCCGTCAGAGGCTTCGATCCGGGTGTGCCCAGCATCGCGCGGATGTACGACTACTACCTCGGCGGTAAGGACAATTACGAGGCGGATCGGCGCCGCGCCGAGGAGGCGATGGAAGCCGACCCGACGCTGCTGACCACCATCAACGGGAACAGGGCGTTCCTCGGGCGCGCGGTGCGCTACATGGCGTCCCAGGGCATCGACCAGTTCCTCGACATCGGCACGGGCCTGCCCACCCAGCAGAACGTCCACCAGATCGCTCAGGCGGTCAACCCCGGCGCCCGGGTCGTCTACGTGGATTACGACAAGCAGGTCGTCGCCCACGGGCGGGCGCTGCTCGCCGGCTCGGACACCACCAGGATGATCCATGCCGACGTGCGCGAGCCGCGGGACATCCTGGAGCACCCGGAGATCAAGCTTCTGGACTTCGACCGGCCGGTGGGGCTCCTGCTGGTGGCGGTCCTTCATTTCATCTCCGACGAGGACGATCCGCCCGGCATCATGGCGGAACTGCGCGCCGCCCTGCCGCCGGGCAGCCACCTGGCGCTCACTCATGCCTCGGCCGACGGCATCCCCGACGTCGTCGCCAGGGTCGTCGAGGTGTACAGGCAGACCTCGGCGCCGGGGACGCCGCGCACCCACGCCCAGGTGACCGGCCTGTTCGGCGACTTCGAACTGGCCGAACCGGGCCTGGTCTGGGCTCCGCTGTGGCGCCCCGATCACCCGGTGAGCGCCGAGGAGGCCAAGCGGACCTGGTTCTACGGAGGAATCGGCCGCAAGAACTGACAACCGGCGGCGCGGGGACCGACCATGTGAGGGTCTGGACGATCACCGGTCTGGGAGGACGGCATGCGGGCTATGACGGTCGGGGCGGTCCTGGAGAACGCGGCGACCAGGGACAAGGCGTTCTTGCACGACGGCGGCGAGACCGTGACCTTCGCGGCCTTCGACGAGCTGACCGACCGTGTCGCGACCGGACTGCTGGCGCGCGGGGTCGGGCATGGTGACCGCATCGGGCTGCTGGGCCTGAACACGCCGCAGTGGCTGGCCGTCTTCTTCGCCGCGGCCCGGATCGGCGCCATCGTCGTCCCGCTGAACGTGCGCTACCGCGAGAACGAGCTGTCGTACATGCTCGGCCAGAGCGGCGCCCGCACCGTCATCAGCGTGGACAGCGCGGGCGGCTTCGACTTCGCCGCGTTCTTCGACGGGTTCCGGGAACGGACGCCCGGGGTGACCGACCATGTCTTCTTCGGCGAGGGCTTCGCGGGCAGCGGCACCTTCGACGAGCTGGCGGCAGCACCGCCCGCCCCGTCCGCGCTGGCCGAAGCGCGCGGGAGCGTGACCCCCGACGACCCCTTGATGATCCTCTACACGTCGGGGACGACCGGGCGTCCCAAGGGCGCGGTCATCACCCACCGCAGCATCCTCGCCTCGGCGTCGGCGCAAGCCGCCCACTTCGGGACGGACGACGCCGATGTCCTGCTCGGGCACCTGCCCTTCAACCATGTCGGCGGCATCACCTGCACCATCATGGCGGCACTGGTGAGCGGCGCCTCGGTGGCGCTCCTGCCCGCGTTCAGCCCGGACGGAGCGCTGCGCGCCGTCGAGCAGCACCAGGTCACGCTTCTGAGCGGGGTGCCGACGATGTTCGTGCTGATGCTCGGCCACGAGACGTTCGCCGCCCGCGACCTGTCCTCGGTGCGGACATGCGTGGCGGGTGGCTCGAACGTGGAGCCCGCACTGGTCGAGGCGATCCGGCGCGGCTTCCCGCAGGCTTCGCTGCACGGGCTCTACGGCCTGTCGGAGTCGTCGGGAGCCTGCGTGCTCTCGCCTTTGGAGGACGCTCCGGAGACGGTCTCGCGCACGCTCGGCAAGGTGATCGGGGATTTCGAGGCCCGGGTGACCGGACCGGACGGGGCGGCCCTCCCGCCCGGGGAGGCCGGCGAGCTCCACATCCGCGGGGCCTGCGTGGCCGCCGGGTACTGGGACATGCCGGAGGAGACGGCCGAGGTGTTCCACCGCGACGGCTGGCTGGCCACCGGCGACGTGGTCACGATGGAGCCGGACGGGCACCTGGTCCTGCGCGGGCGCAAGAAGGAGATGTACCTCCAGGGCGGATTCAACGTCTATCCCGTGGAGATCGAGAACCTGCTGACCGCACACCCCAAGGTCGCGCTGGCCGCCGGGATCGGAGTGCCCGACGAGGTCCTCGGCGAGGTCGGACGGTTCTACGTGGTGCCGAGGCAGGGCGGCGAGCCGCCCACCGCCGAAGAGCTCACCGCCTACTGCCGGGACCGGCTGGCCGGCTACAAGGTGCCCCGCCAGTTCGTCATCACCACCGAAGTGCCGCTGACCCCGGTCGGCAAGATCCACAAGTCCCTGCTCAAAGAGCGCTACCTCGCCGGAGAGCACCTCCGCTGAGGAGCCCGGCTCCGATCGACGAGGAACGCGATCGGCTTCTGTTCTCGGTGATGCGTTGACCGCTTGCCGACGAGACCGCGGCCCGCCAGGTCGTCCGGCTCGGCCACTCCACCCGAGGGGTCGACTCGAATCCAAGTGAGGCGCCGCAAGATGTCGATTTTCAGTTCAGGCTTCGTCGATCACACGAACGCTGGGCGGTCGCAGGGTCCTCGGATCGATGGTCAATGCGATGCGCTCGCCATTTCGAATGTCGATGAGGTCCTCTTCCCATCCACCGTCGCGCAGTTCGGCATTCGTCATGAACAGGTCTTCGTCATCGCGGCCGGTGGCGGCCAGGTGCCCGATGAACCCGAGTGGCAGGCGCTCGACGGTCCAGCCAGGCCATGCGGCGGCCACCTTCGCCACGAGTTGAGGCGGGACGCTCTCCGTCGTCCAGTAGCGAAGGCGGCGTGAGGGAAGATCGACCACCGCGCCGGCGTGAACGGTTTCCTCGGCCGGCATGGGGTACGGCGCACGAGCAAGCAGGGACGCCGCGAGAGATGCGCCGTGGTGCGCCAAGAACGGCGCTATATCGTTGACGGCGAGCTGGTAGTCCATGACAGTGTCGTTGGATCCGATAACGCTCATCACCGCAGTGGCAGGCGCGAACCAGTCCGCGATCGTCTCGTGGTAGAGAACCGAAATCTCTCGCTCAATGGGATCCCAGTCGACGAACCAGCCGTCCCGAGAGGTCAACGCCGCATCCAGCGGTGTTCCCTCCGTCTCGGCCGGCGTGACGACCGCCGGCCTGGCCTCTGAAACCACCTCGACGAGACCCTCGCGTCCGCTCCATGCGTAACCGACATCCCAGCCCGACCATCCAGGAGCCGAAGCCACCCGCACGGCGGTGCTTTCGAGGTAACTCACGCCCGGCTGCAAAGTTTGGAGGTCGCAGCCGAAAAAGCGATACCGGTGCGTGACGAGATCGAGGACGACGCCACGGCAGAACCACGAGTCCACGAGACCACGTGCGGAGTCGTCGTCCACCGCCACGCCACCGCGCAAGATCGACTCGACGATCCGAATGCGATCGCTTTCCCCGGCGAGGCACCAGTCTCCCCACTTCTCGCCCATCGTCCAGCAGGAGCCGTCTTCGGCCCGCAAGACGTAAGCGGTCCAACAACCCATTCCCTACCTCTCCGCAGTGTCTTCGAGTGGGTCGTTGGAATCGCTACGGCAACGACACCTCGGTGTCGGACAAGCGATGAGCGTCCGCCGCCCGGCGGGTCGCGATCTCGCGGACGCAGTACATCGCGATGGCCAGGACTGCAGGGAGGACCGTTCCCGGTTCCGGGCGGACGAAGGCGATGTAGGGGGTGACGGATACGGAGCGGTCCACCAGAGTGGCTCCGGAGTCGAGCACCGCGATGGCATTGAAGGCCACGAGTGCATAGCCCGCTCTGCGGGTCCAGAGCCCGGTCCGCGGTGTGAGCGCGGCGGCGAAGGCGAGCAGGCTCACGAGAGCGACGGTGGAGATGGCCAGCGTCCACCAGTACCGCCCGTAGCCCCCCTCTTGCTCAGCCGTACCGGCGATCACTGCGCCGTAGACGCCGAACAGGAGCAGCGGCAGGACGAACCGGGTCACCTTCCTCACCGCCGCACGCCGGCCCGGACGTGACATGAGAACGAAATGCCCGATGAGCCAGGCCGTGGCGAGAGTGACCGCGAGAGCGCCTGTCGCTGCGTCGCGGGCGTCGGAGACACCGTTCACGTTGATCGAGACCAGTACTGCGGTCGCCGCGACGATCAGGAGCCATACCGTGCCGGGCAGCCAGGGGCCGCCCACCGGCGTGCTCTTGGTGGTCGGAAGCGGCGAGACGTCGTTCGGCCGCGTGAGCGCCTTGGTGGGCGCCTGGTCGAGTTGCCGCAGGGCACGGGAGACGTCAGCGGCGGTTTCGTACCGCTCGGCCGGGTCCTTCCTCAGAAGCCCGTGTAGGAGAGCGTCCCACGAGCCGGGGATGCCGGGCCGCACCGAACTGGGAGAAGGTGGTTCCTGGCTGAGGTGGGCGGTCAGATAGCCGACACTGTCGGGTGCGTGGAAGGGCAGCCGGCCGGTGATCAGCTCGAACAGCAGACAACCGAGCGCGTAGAGGTCGCTCCTGGGCTCGGGGTAGCCGCGCGCCTGCTCAGGGGCCATGTACGGGGGCGTGCCGACGATGAACCCCGTCTGGGTGAGACGGTCGGCGGTGGCGCTGGGATCGACCGCTCGCGCGACGCCGAAGTCCAGGACCTTCACTGCGCCGGTGTGCGTGATGAAGATGTTGGACGGCTTGATGTCCCGATGCATGACGCCCGCCGCATGCGCCTCGGTCAGTGCTTCGCAGACCTGCGCGCCCCACCTGGCCGCCTCTTCCAGGCTGACATCGCCCCGGGCCAGCTTGGCGTCCAGCCCCTCGCCCCGGACCAGTTCCATCACCAGGAACGGGGCGTTGCCGTTCTCGGGGCCGCTCTCGCCGAGATCGTGGACGGTCACGATGTGCGGATGCTGCAGACGAGCCGTGATCCGGGCCTCGCGCAGGAACCGGGCACGCGCCTCGCTCGCGCGGCTTCCGCCCCCGCCGAGCAGCGAGATCACCTTGACCGCGACCCGCCGATCCAGGGTCTCGTCCTGCGCCTCCCAGACCTCGCCCATGCCGCCCTCGCCGAGTTGCCGCACCAAGCGGTAGCGGCCTCCCAGGAGCTGATCCTGCACAATGGCCCCTCACCCTCGGTTTCGCCCCGCCTGATCATGCCACGGCACCCGGGACGGGACCGTACGGTTTCCGGCCCTGTCGCGCCTGACGGAGAAGCCCGCCAAGGCGCTAGGGCCAAGGGCCTGGAGAAGGTTCGTCGACCTTTACGGCCTGAAAGACGTCGGCCCTTGCGCGGCCCCGACGGCGCTCGCACGCAACACCCGCACCTGCGGCTGACGGTCCGGCCCGAACAAGCCTCGAAGTCTCAATACCGCTGCGCGTACCAGGTCGGTTGCTCGCCGAACATGCCCTTGAAGTCGCGGATGAAGTGGCCCTGGTCGGCGTAGCCGAGGTCGGCCGCCAGCGCGGCCCAGTCGATCGTCCCACCGGCGGCCATGCGTGCGGTGACCTCGTGCAGGCGGAAGCGGCGGATCACCCACTTGGGCCCGATGCCGACATGCTCCGCGAACAGCCGTTGCACCCCCCGCACGCTCAGCCCCAACTCGCCGGCGAGGCGTTCGACCCTGATCACGGCCTTGTCCTTGGCGATCAGCTCGACCGCGGCCACCGCCTGGCGTACCCGGGGGCCGTCGTCCGGCAGGTGTTCCAGCAGGAACGCCTCCACGGTCGGCACGTCGAGCGTCGTGGGCAGGTCCGGGCCGAACACCTCGGTCGCCGGGACGACGCGGTCGGTGATCGCCGAGACGGAGGCACCAAGGAACGGGCGGAAGCAGCCCGGCCGGAACGCGACGCCGAAGACGTGGTCACGGCCCTCAAGGACCTTGATCCGGTAGCCGCTGCACACGCCGTTGACGTCCGCACGTCCGCCGCCGAACGACAGGTGCACGTTCGGGTACGGCACGATCTTCTGCCGGTAGGGCTCGGCGTAGTCCCAGCGAGCCTCCCAGTACCGCTCCACCCATGGCGCGAGCGCCGGCGACGGATCGTGGAACATGTGGCGCTGGTACCTGCTCCACGCACCGCGCAGCTCACGAACGTCCCGCTCCACGCGGCAGAGTGTATGTCGCCTTTGTCCAATACCCCTCCCGCCCCGGCCGCCTAGCGTCGCCGCCATGTCACATCTGTCCAACGCCGCCGAGGCCATGGCCGCGATCGCCCGCACCATCACCGACGACCAGCTCGCCAACAAGACTCCGTGCCCGGAGTACGACGTGCGGGCATTGGTCAACCACCTCCTGTTCTGGGGCCCGTCGCTCGCCGGCGGCGGCCGCAAGCAATCCGTTCCGCAGCCGGCGGCCACCGAGTCCGAGGTGGACCTGGCGGCCGGCGACTGGCGCGGCCGCCTGCTCGCCCTGCTGGACGAGATCACCTCGTCGTGGGCGCCGCCGAGCGCCTGGGAGGGCGAGACGGACATGGGCACGCCGCAGACGCTGCCCGCGCCCGTCCTGGGCGACATGATCACCGGTGAGCTGGCCATGCACGGCTGGGACCTGGCCGTCGCGACCGGGCAGCGGCTGGAACTGCCCGCCGACCTGCTGACGCATCTGCACGACACGGTGTTCGCCGGCGTTGAGCGGGGGCGGGAGATGGGCATGTACGGACCACAGGTCACGGTGCCGGCCGACGCACCCACCTTGGACCGCATCCTCGGCCTGACCGGCCGTGATCCCGCCTGGGCCTAGGTCGTGTCCGGTGGATCATGCGTTGATCCACAGCGGTGCTGTGACCAGGACGATCGCTGCGCGGTAGTTGCCGGCGAGTTTGTCGTATCGGGTGGCGATGCCGCGCCATTGCTTGAGGCGGCCGATGCAGCATTCGACCCCATTGCGGCGCTTGTAGAGGGCTGGGTCGCAGACCGGTGGGCGCGCCCCGCGGGGGGCGCGGGGGGGGCGGGCGGCGGGGGGCCGGCGCCCGGCCCGCCGCCGGCGGGCTCGTCGGGCCGGGCTTCCTGCTCGGGCGGGGTCGGTTCGGTCATGCCGGGCCTTTCACGGGGTCGGGCCTTTCACGGGTCGTGCCTTTCGAGGCGGGGCTCAGAGGCCGGGATCTCCTGGAACGCGGGCTCACGGAACGCGGGCTCACGGGACGCGGGCTCACGGGACGCGGGCTCACGGGACGCGGGCTCACGGGACGAGGGCTCACGGGACGAGGGGGAACGGCAGCGGCGGCGACTCGCCGTCCGGCAGGACGCCGAGGACCTTGGCGAGCCCGGCGGCGTCGGCGGAGTCGAGGTCGGTGCGGTGGGCGGCGCCGAGCACCGCCCACTCCGGGGGGTCGCGCCGGCGCGCGTCCTGCGCCGTGACGGCCTGCCCGGGGACCTCCTTCGGGGCGGGCGCGTCGGTCACCGCGATGAGCCGCACCCCCGCCGCCTCCAGGTGCGTGACGGACTGCCGCCAGTTCAGCCGGCGCGGGCACGGCTCGACGGGCCGGAGCACGTCCCCGTGGCCGCTGCCGGGATGCGGGGGGCGGCCCGCGACGGTGAGCAGGATCCGGGCGCGGCCGTCGCGCGGGCCGTTCAGCAGCGCGGCGGCCCGGTCGAGGGAGTCCTCCAGCGGTGCCGCGCGCGCGCCGAACGGACCGGACGGCGGGAACGGCAGGTCCGCGAGCGTGCGGGCGGCGTCGTCGGGCCGTTGCAGCGGCCCTCCGGACACCACGTCCCGGTTCTTGTGCTTCGGGTCGATCGGATGGTCCAGGTGGCCGACGACGGCGACGCGGGCGGTGCCGCCCAGCTCGTCGCCGAGGAGTTCGAGCAGGTCCGCGACGAGGTCGCGGCGGCGGCGGGCGGTCTCCGGACGGCCGCCGAGCTCCAGCACGCAGACCAGCTCGGTCGCGAACGCGGCGGCGGGCAGCCGGCGCGGGACGCGGCGCAGCAGCTCGGGCCAGGTGGCGGCGGTGTCGTCCACGCCGTCCGGTTCCAGGAACCGGAGCCGGCCCGGTCCGTCCAGCGCCACCCGGACCAGCCCGGCCGCGCCCCTCGGCATCCGCGCCGACACGATCCGGACCGGCTCCGGCGGGTCGTCCCACGTGACGACGGCGAGCGCCGTCTCCTGGTCGGAGCCGCCCGGCGCGCGGCGCACCCGCACCTCCGCCTCGTCGCCCGCGCGCGCTCCGGCCGGGAACAGCGGCAGCCGCACGACCTCGGCGGCGCCGTCGCCGGGCCGGGACCGCAGCGCCGCCAGCCCGTACGGGCTGG
>NZ_JBEYYT010000218.1:0-15621 GCF_040645715.1 Spirillospora sp. NPDC046719
GCACCAGGCGCATTCGGGCAGGCTGGTCGTGCTCACAGGATGCCGCCGTGGCCGTCGGGGAGCCGGCCGTTGGCGTACCGGCGGACGGCGGCCTCGTGGACCCGCTCGGCGGTGGTGGTGTGCGCGCCGGGCGGGGGGGGGGGGGCCGACCGGGCGGGGCGGGGCGTGGCTTACCCCCGGCCCCCGGGCTTGGCCCGGTGCGCCCCGGGGGGGGCGGCCTGGGGGCCCGCCGCGGCGGAGGTGTTCACCGAGCTGGGCGCCAAGGTGGAGCAGGCCGACCCGGGCTTCGCCGACCCGGTCGCCGACTTCGAGGTGCTCTGGTTCGCCGGCGCGGCGAAGGTCGTCGAGCACCTCGGGCCCGAGCAGCGCGCGCGGCTCGACCCCGGCCTGCGCGAGATCTGCGAGCAGGGCGCCCGCTACTCGGCCGTCGAGTACCTGACCGCGACCGCGCGCCGCATGGAGCTCGGCCGGATCATGGGGCTGTTCCACGACCGCTACGACCTGCTGCTCACCCCGACCATGCCGATCGCCGCGTTCGAGGCCGGCCGGGAGGTCCCGCCGGGCTCGCCGTCGCCCCGCTGGACGTCCTGGACGCCGTTCACCTACCCGTTCAACATGACCCAGCAGCCCGCCGCGAGCCTGCCGTGCGGGTTCACCGCGGACGGGCTGCCGATCGGCCTCCAGGTCGTCGGCGCCCGGCACGCCGACGACCTGGTCATGGCCGCCTGCCGCGCCTACGAGCGGGCGCGGCCGTGGAGGCGGTTCAGCCGAACGTGATGACGGACCGGCCGTGGTGGCGGCCCTCGATCATCGTGGCGAGGACGGAGGGCGCCTCGTCCAGGGTGACCGGGGTGACGTCCGGGAGGATCCCGTGCGCGGCCGCGAACGCGAGGGTGTCGCGCAGGTCGTGCGGGGACCCCGACGGGGTGCCCATCACCCGCACCCGGTTCATCACGAGCAGCCCGGGCGCCACCTCCAGGTCGTCGGCACCGACGCCAAGGAACAGCAGGGTGCCGTCCGGGGCGACGCCGCCGAGCGCCGCCTGCGCGGGCGCGGTGCTCGGCGTGGTGTTCACGATGACGTCGGCGCCGCCCCAGTTCCGCAGCGCTTCGGCCGGGTCCTGCTCGTCGGTGGCGACGAAGAGTTCGGCGCCCCGGCGGCGCGTCTCGTCCTCGGCGCGGCGCGACCGGGACACCGCGGCGACGCGGGCGCCCATCGCGGCCGCGAACCGGATCGCCATCTCCCCGACGCCGCCGGTGCCGAGCACCGCGACGCGCGAGCCGGCCGTGGCGCCCGCGTGCCGCAGCCCGTTGAACGCGGTGATCCCGGCGCACATCAGCGGCGCCGCCGCGACCGGGTCCAGGCCGTCGGGCAGCGGGGTGACGAACCCGGCGCGGGCGATGTAGTACTCGGCGTACCCGCCGTCGTCGGTGATCCCGGTGACCCGGCGGGGCGCGCCGGTGCACAGGATCTGGTCGCCGCGCACGCACTGGTCGCAGCGCCCGCACGAGCCGTAGATCCACTGGCCGCCCACCGGCGTGCCGGGCGCGGGCCACTCCACGCCCGGTCCGAGCGCCTCGACGACCCCGCTGATCTCGTGGCCCGGCACGGTCGGGAACCGCGCGAACGGGTAGTTCCCGTGCACCAGCCCGACCTCGGAGAAGCACATCCCGCAGGCGGTGACCCTGACCAGGATCTCGCCGGGTCCCGGCTCCGGGACCTCCCGCTCGACGATCTCCAGCGGCTTGCCCTTTTCGGTGAGAACGGCGCTGCGCATCTCGCGTTCCTCTCGTAGACGGGGACGGCCGGATCGCGACCGCCTGAACCAACGATATACCCACTTCTATAGTGACGCTACATCGGGACGGGCCCGACCTCTGATATGCCCACGTCACGGTGGGCTAACGACGCTCGCCGGAGTTCTGTAACATTGATGTTGTGAGCGCGCAGAAGGACACCGACGGGCGGGACCGCATCCTGCGGGCGGCCGCCCGGCTGATCGCCGAATCCGGCGGCGAGCCCGTCTCCACCCGCGCCGTCTGCGCGGCCGCGGGCGTCGGCGCGCCCACCCTCTACCACCACTTCGGCGACAAGCAGGGCCTGTTCGACGCCGTCGCCGCGCACGGCTTCGAGGAGTACCTCGCGAGCAAGCGCGCCATGGCCGCGTCCGGGGACCCGCTCGAGGACCTGCGGCACGGCTGGGACGTGCACGTCGAGTTCGGCCTGACGAACCCGGCCGTCTACGCGCTGATGTACGGGACGCCGCGCACCACGCCCGCCGTCGACGAGGCGTACGCCATCCTGCTCGGCCTCGTCGGCGCCGTCGCCCGCGCGGGCCGCCTCCGCGTCCCGGTGGACGCCGCCGCGCAGATGATCCAGGCGGCCGGCGTCGGCGTCGTGCTCTTCCTCATCGCGAACGGGGACGACGGCGGCGGCCTGTCCGCCCGCACCCGCGAGGCCGTCCTCGCCGCGGTGACCGTCCCGGACGACCCGTCGGACGAGCCCGCCCCCCGCGGCACCCGCGCCGCCTCCGCGGTCGCCCTGCGCGCCGCCCTGGCCGCCGACCCGCCGGCCGCACTGACGCCCGCCGAGACGGCCCTCCTCTCGGAATGGCTGGACCGCCTCACCGACTGACCCACACCCTGGCCCGCGCGCCCCATAGGGCTGGGGTCACGCGGGTTCCGGTGCGTCGGTGCCGTAGAGAGTCGAGGTCCAGGCGTTGGTGAGGACGTCGATGAGGACCTCCTCGTCGTCGAACGGCGGGACTCCGGTCGCGGCCAGGTAGTAGAGGCGCTCGCCGAGCCAGGTCAGCGAGGCGGCCACGGCGCGCGTGTCCATGGAGCCGAGCCGTTCGCTCGCGTGCGGGTCGGACTCGATGCGCGCGGTGGCGGCCTCGGTGAACAGGTCCATCTGTTCGAGCCACAGTTTCCGCAGGTCCTCGTCCGATCCCCAGCTCTCCACGATGGCCGCGAGCACGCCGGCGTTGTCGCGCCACAGCCGTGCTCCGTCGGCCACGCCCGCCCGGAGCGCCGAGACCGGGTCCTGCCGCTCGTCGATCCACGGGCGGGCCGCCTGCTGCCCCTGCGCGACGGCCTCGCGCACGAGTTCGCCGAGCACGGCCTGCTTGCTCGGGAAGTAGAAGTAGAAGCTGGCCCGCGAGACCCCGGCGGCGGCCAGGATGTCGGCCACGCTCAGAGCGTCGAAGCGGTGCTCGCGCAGCAGCTCGCGCGTGGCGGACAGGATCCGCTCCCGCAGCTCGGCGGAGGCCGGGGATGTTCCGGATCGGCGGGTGGGGTTCACGGGCCGCTTCGAAGGCATGCGCACCATCATAGCCGTGCCCGAACATTATGTATGGACATGGTGTCCAGACACACTGTATGGTCCGGGTCATGACGCAGATAGCGATTCATTTGGTCGTCGGCGACCCGGACCAGGCCGCCTCCTGGTACGCCGAGGCGTTCGGGGCGCGGGAGACGAGCCGCCTCACGCTCCCCGGCGGCCGCACCCTGACCGTGGAACTCCTGCTCGGCGACACGGTCCTCGCGGTGGCGGGGGAGATGCCCGAGCGGGGCATGCGCACCCCGGCCGCGCTGGGCGGCACGCCTGCCGCCCTCCATGTCGAGGTCTCCGACGTGGACGCGGCCTCCGCCCGCGCGCTGCGGGCCGGCGCCACGGTCTTCGAACCGGTGCACGACGCGTTCTGGGGCGACCGCACCGGCCAGTTCCTGGACCCGTTCGGGCACCGCTGGGCCCTGGACCAGCACGTGCGGGACGTGTCGCAGGAGGAGATCGCCGAGCGGGCCGCCGAACTGTTCGGCGGATCGGCGACGGCATGAGGTACCGCACTCTGGGGACGAGCGGCCTCCGGGTCTCCGACCTGGTCCTGGGCGCGATGACGTTCGGGGAGCAGGGCGGGGTCGGCGCGCCGATGCCGGAATGCCGGCGGATGCTGGACCTGTACGCCGAGGCCGGCGGCAACATGATCGACACCGCCGTCAACTACCGGGACGGGGCGAGCGAGGAGTTCCTGGGCGAGCTGCTGGGCCGCCGCCGCGAGTCGTTCGTCCTCGGGACGAAGTACACGGTCTCCCGCGACCGCGCCGACCCCAACGCCGCCGGGAACCACCGCAAGAACCTGCGCGCGTCCCTGGAGACCAGCCTCCGCCGCCTGCGCACCGACTACCTGGACGTCTACTGGGTGCACATGTGGGACCGGCACACGCCGATCGAGGAGACGATGCGGGCGCTGGACGACGCGGTGCGGGCGGGCAAGGTGCTGTACGTCGGCATCTCCGACGCCCCGGCCTGGATCGTGGCCCGCGCCAACACGCTGGCGCAGTGGCACGGCTGGAGCCCGTTCATCGGCCTGCAGGTGCCCTACAGCCTGCTCCAGCGCGACATCGAACGCGAGCTGCTGCCGATGGCCGAGTCGCTCGGCCTCGGCGTCACCGCGTGGAGCCCGCTGGCCGGCGGGGTGCTGACCGGCAAGTACGGGCGCCCGGACTCCGCCGCCGGCGGCCGGCTGGACTCGGCGTCCCTCTCGGACCGGGACCACGCCGTCGCCCGGGCCGTCCAGGACGTCGCCGGAGAGATCGGCGCCACGCCCTCGCAGGTGGCGATCGCATGGACGGCGCACCGCTCCCGTGCGATCCACCCCATCGTCGGAGCCCGCACCGCGGACCAGCTCCGCGACAACCTCGCCGCCGCCGACCTCGTCCTCCCGCCAGAGACCGTCACCCGCCTGGAGGAGGCCACCGGCTTCACCCTCGGATTTCCCGGCGACTTCATCGCCCAGACGTCCTCGTGGGTCTTCGGCTCCGCCCTGGTCGACCGGACCAGCGCGGCGCCGTAGCCCTGCGGGCGGCTCAGGCGCCGGGGTCGGGGTTCTTCAGTTCCTTGCGGAGCCTCTTCCGCTGGCGCCGGGCCCTGCGCTTGACGTCCACGCCGCCCCAGAACGCGAAACCCCTCACGACGACCGTGGGGGAGCCGGGCGCGCCCACGGCGCTCGCGCCGTGGTCGAACCCGCCCATCACGCCGATGCCCTTGACGTGCACCGTGATGTCGTCGGGCACGATGACCTGGACGCCGCCCATGAAGGCGAACGCGCGGATCGTCACCTCGGGCTCGGTGAAGCGGGCCTCGCGCAGGTCGATCTTGCCGCCGCCCCAGAACGCGAACGCGGTGAACGCGCGGGGGACGTTCCACACGCCGGTCCGGGTGAAGCCGCTCATGACGCCGATCCCGGACGACCAGGACGGGGCGCCGTCGACCGGGCGCCAGTCGGCGCCGCCGAGGGGAGCGGGCGCGGCGCCGGCCCCCGCCGCCGGCAGGTCGCGGGTGAGCGGCTCCAGGTCGGCGTAGGTCTTCGCCGCGTACACCGCGTCCAGGCGCTCGTCGAGCTCGTCGAGCGTGAGCCGCCCCTCGCCGGCCGCGTCGCGCAGCACCTGCGCGACCCGGTCCCGGTCGGCGTCACCGGCCCGCATCTCCGGCGTACCGGCGGGCTCCGGCAGGTTCGTCATGCCCCGAGCCTAGACGGTCAGGCCGGGACCAGACGGACGATCACGGACTTGGAGGTGGGGGTGTTGCTGACCTCGGCGGTGCTGTCGAGGGGGACGAGGACGTTCGTCTCCGGGAAGTAGGCGGCGGCGCAGCCGCGGGCGGTCGGGTAGGCCACGACGCGGAAGGCGGGGGCGCGGCGCTCGACGCCGTCGGACCACTCCGACACCAGGTCGACCACGGTGCCGTCGGCGATGCCGAGGCCGGCCAGGTCCTCCGGGTTGACGAACACGACGCGGCGCCCCGCCTTGACGCCGCGGTAGCGGTCGTCCAGGCCGTAGATGGTGGTGTTGTACTGGTCGTGGCTGCGGACGGTCTGGAGCAGCAGCCGGCCCTCGGGGACGCGCAGCACCTCCAGCTCGTTGACGGTGAGGTTGGCCTTGCCGGTGGCGGTCGGGAAGCGGCGCTCGTCGCGCGGCGCGTGCGGGAGGGTGAAGCCGCCGGGCTCGCGGACGCGGGCGTTGTAGCCGGCGAAGCCGGGGACGACGCGGGACACGTGGTCGCGGATCACGTCGTAGTCGCGTTCCATCGCGTCCCAGGCGATGCCGGACGCGCCGAGCGTCGCGCGGGCGAGGCGGCAGACGATCGCGACCTCGGAGAGCAGGTGCTCGGAGGCGGGCGCGAGGCGGCCGCGGGAGGCGTGCACCATGCCCATCGAGTCCTCGACCGAGACGAACTGCGGCCCGGACTCCTGCTCGTCGCGCTCGGTGCGGCCGAGCGTCGGCAGGATGAGGGCGAGCTCGCCGGTCACCGCGTGCGAGCGGTTCAGCTTCGTCGACACCTGCGCGGTGAGCCGGCAGGAGCGCAGCGCCTTCTCGGTGACGTCGGAGTCGGGCGTGGCGCGGACGAAGTTGCCGCCCATGCCGAAGAACACCTTCGCCTTGCCGTCGCGCATGGCGCGGATCGCGTCGACGGTGTCGAGGCCGTGCTCGCGCGGCGGCTCGAACGCGAACTCCGCGGCGAGCGCGTCGAGGAACTCGGGCTTGGGCTTCTCGTAGATGCCCATCGTCCGGTCGCCCTGGACGTTGGAGTGGCCGCGGACGGGGCAGACGCCCGCGCCGGGCCGGCCGATGTTGCCGCGCAGCAGCAGGAAGTTGACGACCTCGCGGATCGTCGGCACCGAGTTGCGGTGCTGGGTGAGGCCCATCGCCCAGCACACCACGATCCGCTCCGCCGCGAGGACGTCCCCGAGCGTCGCGGCGATCTCGCCGCGGGTCAGCCCGGTCGCCTCCAGGACGTCGTCCCAGTCGAGGCCGCGGACGTGCTTCTCGAACGCCTCGAACCCGTGGGTGTGGGCGTCGAGGAACTCCCGGTCGAGGGCGCCGGGCGCGTCGGACTCCAGGAGCATCCGGTTCAGCGCCTGGAAGAGCGCGAGGTCGCCGTTCAGCCGGATCTGCAGGAACCGGTCGGCGAGCGCGGTGCCGCGCCCGGTGACGCCGGACGGCCGCTGCGGGTTCTTGAACCGCATCAGCCCGGCCTCCGGCAGCGGGTTCACCGCGACGATCCGCGCGCCGCCCTTCTTGGCCCGTTCCAGCGCGGACAGCATGCGGGGGTGGTTGGTGCCGGGGTTCTGCCCGACGACGAAGATCAGGTCGGCCTGGTAGAGGTCTTCCAGCAGCACCGAGCCCTTGCCGACGCCGATCGTCTCGCCGAGCGCCGACCCGGACGACTCGTGGCACATGTTGCTGCAGTCGGGCAGGTTGTTGGTGCCGAACGCGCGGGCGAACAGCTGGTAGGCGAACGCCGCCTCGTTGCTGGTGCGCCCCGAGGTGTAGAAGACGGCCTCGTCGGGGGAGTCCAGCGCGTTCAGCTCCGCCGCCAGCAGCCCGATCGCCTCGTCCCACGACACCGGCTCGTAGTGCGCGGACCCGGCGCGCTTCAGCATCGGCTCGGTCAGCCGGCCCTGCTGCCCGAGCCAGTGGTCGGAGCGCCCGGCCAGCTCGTCCACGGTGTGCGCGGCGAAGAACTCGCGGGTGACGCGGCGCGTCGTGGCCTCCTCCGCGACGGCCTTGGCGCCGTTCTCGCAGAACTCGGCGACGTGCCGGTGGTCGCCCTCCGGCCAGGCGCAGCCGGGGCAGTCGAACCCCTGCTTCTGGTTGACGCGCAGCAGCGTCAGCGCCGTCCGGCGGACGCCCATCTGGTCGTAGGACTGGCGCAGCGCCGCCGTGACACCGGGAACGCCGGCCGCCCACGTCTTCGGCTCCGACACCCGCATTCCGGTGTCGTCGAAGTCATCGGCGGGCGCCTTGCGGGTCATCGTTCACATCCTCGCGGTCGGGTGCCTCCACTGTCGCACGTCGCGGGCCTTTCGCGTGCCCGCGAGTTGCGTCCAGCGGAAGCCCGAGCGCCGTCGCGACGACGCCCGTGGCGACGCACGGCTACTGCGGCCGCCCGGCTACCGCGGCGGGCCGGCTACTGCGGCGGGCCGTCGGCCAGGCGGAGCGCGGCGGCCGACCGGGTGCCCTGCGCGGTGAACCATTCCAGCCGGACGGTCTCGCCGGGATGGTGCGCGAGCATCAGCCCGGTGAGCGTCGTCGGCGAGTCGACCGTGGCGCCGCCGAGCGAGATGATCGTGGCGCCGACCGGGACGCCGGCCTCGTCGGCCGGGGTGCCGGGCACGACCTCGGCGACCTGGGCGCCCTGCGTGTCGCCGGAGCGGACCTTCACCCCGAGCATGGCGGTCGGGCCGATGTGCACGGTCGACGACGCCTGGCCGCGGGCGATCTGCCGGGCGATCGCGAGGGCCCGGTCGGACGGGATGGCGTAGCCGCGGTGGGTGCCCTTCTGCTTGGACTTGCCGACGGTGAACGACGCGGACGCCGCGGTGTTGATGCCGATGACCCGGCCGCGGGTGTTCAGCAGCGGTCCGCCGGAGTCGCCCGGCCTGATCGGCGCGCTCGTCTCGATCATGCCGGTGAGCCGCTCGGAGGTGCCGTCGCTGTCGTCGCGGGCGGTGACCGTCTGGTCCAGCGAGGTGACCTTGCCGGTGACGACCGTCGGGGTGCCGCCCTTGCCGCCGGCGTTGCCGACGGCGGTGACCGGGTCCCCGACGCCCACCGCGGACGGGTCGCCGAACACGGCGGCCTTCAGCCGGGAGGCGCCGAACAGCCGGATCACGGCGACGTCGCTCTGCCGGTCGTAGCCGACGATCTGTGCGGTGTAGGAGCGCCGGTTGTCGGTGTCGGTGCCCTTGATCGTGGTGGCGCCCTGGATGACGTGGTTGTTGGTCAGCACCAGCCCGGAGGGGTCCATGACGATCCCGGTGCCGGCGGCGCGGGTGCTGTTCAGGCCCTGCTCGGTGTCGATGTTGACGACGCCGGGGCGCCGCCCGCTCGGCTTCTCGTGCTGGACGACGGGCGTCTTGACCGGCGGCGGGACGTCCTCCGGGCCCGCGCCGCCGCGGTCGAGCGCCTGGCAGCCGGGCGCGACGAGGACCAGCAGCGCCATCAGCAGCATGGGGATCGCGGCGCGGAGCCCGCGATGCTCGAAGACCTCGTTCACCGGCGCCTCCTAGCAGTTTCCACCCATGATTCCCGATCCGGGCGGAATAGTCCTTGAGACGGGTTCCTGGCCATCCTTGTGGATAACCGTTAACCGTGAATCCCGTCCCAGCGGGACGCGGGCGCCGGCGATCTCTCGCGGGCGCGGCGCTGCCGGTCGGCGCGTCGCGCGCCCTCAGCGGGAGAAGTAGCGGCGCGGGTTCGCGACGAGCATCTGGTCGATCTGCCCGTCCGGCACGCCCGCCTCGCGCAGTGCGGGCAGCACGTCGTCGCTGATGTGCCGGTAGTTCCAGTTCGGCGCGAACGCCGGCACGGTCGCCGGGTCGGGGCCGAACCAGTCGATGAAGCAGCTCGCGTCGTGGCTGAGCACCATCCGGTCGGCGTAGCCGCGCTCGCACAGCGCCGCGACGGTCCGGACCCGGTCGGCGGTCGGGTTGATGACGTCGAGGCCGAACCGGTCCATGCCGAGGATCGCGCCGGTGTCCGCCAGCTCCATCAGGTAGTCGAGGTCGTTGCTGTCCCCGGCGTGCCCGACGACGACCTTGCTGAGGTCGACGCCCTCCTTGCCGAGGATCTCCACGACCGTCCGGCCCGCGTGGATCGAGCTCTCGGTGTGCACCGTCACCGGGGCGCCCGTCTCCCGGTGCGCGGCCGCGACGGCCCGCAGCACCCGCTCGACGCCGGGGGTGAGGCCCGGGGCGTCCATCGCGCACTTGAGGAACGCGGCCTTGACGCCGGTGTCGGCGATGCCCTGCGTCAGGTCGCGGACGAAGTAGCCGGTCATCGGGTCGGAGCCGGTGTCCAGCAGCGTGCCCGGCCCGCGGTGGTGGAACTGGAACGGCAGGTCGTTGTAGGTGTAGATGCCGGTCGCCGCGATGATGTTGAGCTCGGGGACCTGCTCGGCGATCCGCTGGATGCGCGGGATGTAGCGGCCGAGGCCCCACACGGTCGGGTCCGCGATCGTCGTGATGCCGCGCGCGGGCAGCTCCCGGAGCTTGGCCACCGCGTCGGCGACCTTCTCCTCCTCGTCCCACCAGTCGCCCGCGCCGTAGTTCTCGACATGCTCGGCGCTGAGGCAGAAGACGTGCTCGTGCATGTACGTGCGGCCCAGGGCGGCGACGTCGACGGGTCCGCGGACGGTCTCGACTGCGGGCATCAGGGGTCTCCCTCGATCCAGGCGGGACGGGTGCATACCGACCGGTCGGTTTCTGGCAAGCTATGTCCGTGGACGCGGGCGCGTCAATGGGAGGAGCGCCGATGACCGAGACCCAGCCTACGGACGCCGCGGCGGACGGCGCGGGGGCGGCGCCGGTCCGGCGCAGCCCCGTGGAGCGGCGCATCCTGGACGCCGCCCTGCGGCTGTTCGCCGAGCGCGGCTTCGACGGGACGTCCGTCCAGGGCATCGTCGAGGCCGCCGAGGTCACCAAGGGCGCCCTCTACCACTACTTCGACTCCAAGGACGCCCTGCTCTACGAGATCTACCACTCGCTCATCGCGCGGCAGCTCGCCGACCTCGACGCCGTCCTCGCCGAGGGGCTGCCGCCGCGCGAGGCCGTCCGCCGGGTGCTCACCGGGCTGATCCTCAGCACCGCCGAGCACATCGACGAGGCGAAGGTGTTCGGCCGCGAGATGCACCGCCTCGACGACGTCCGCATGCACGCCGTCCGCGCCGACCGCCGCCGCTACCACAACACCTTCCGCGGGCTCGTCGAGCAGGGCAAGCGGGACGGCTCGTTCACCACCCCGACGCCCGCCGACACCGTCACGATCGTCGCGCTCGGCATGGTCAACCAGCTCCCGCGCTGGTACCGGGCCGACGGCCCGAAGCCCGCCGCCGAACTGGCCGCCGAGGTCGCCGACTTCATCCTCGCCGCCCTCGACTGACGAGCGGCCCGGCCGCGACGCGACGACTCAGCGGCGGGTCTGGAGGGGCAGCGCCGCGTCGCGGACGTCGGCGAGTTCGGCGTCCCAGTCGTCCGGGGCGGACAGCGGGGCGAGGACGAACTTCGACAGGCCCGCCTCCACCAGCCGCTTCAGGTGCGCCTCCAGGCCGTCGAGGTCGGGGACGACGTCGGCGGGGTCGGCCGGGCCGCTGACGCGGCGGACGCGCGCGAACCGGGCCGCCGCCTCCTCCGGCAGGGGGCCGCGCCGGTACGGGACGACGGCGCCGAAGTGCTCCTCCTCGATCTCGCGTCCGGCGGCAGCGGCGGCGTCCCGCACCGCGATCCGGCCGCGCTCGGCCTCCGCGGGCGTGGTGAACGCGGCGAGCCAGCCGTCCGACAGCCGCCCGGTGCGGCGCAGCTCCGCGTCCGACGTCCCGCCCATCCACACGTCGAAGCCGCCCTTGACGGGCCTCGGCTCGATCCGCAGGCCGTCGTAGCGGAAGCGCGGTCCGTCGTGGACGACGGCGTCGCCGGCCCAGAAGCGGCGCAGCAGCGGCAGCGCCTCCTCGAAGATCGCGGCGCGCTCCTCGCGGCGGACGCCGAACGCCTGCTGCTCGGCGGGCAGCCGCTGGCCGAGCCCGAACGCGGGCAGCAGCCGGCCGCGCGCCAGCACGTCCAGCGACGCCAGCTCCTTGGCGAGCAGGGCGGGGGAGCGGCCGGGCACGGTCATGACCGCGGTGCCGAGCTTGATCCTGGACGTCAGCGCCGCCGCGTGCGTGAGCACGACGACGGGATCGAGCGTCGGTCCGGACGCCCGCTCGGACACCCAGAGCGAGTCGAAGCCCTCGCGCTCGAGGCCGAGGACGAGGGCGGTGAGGGAGTCGGGTCCGAGCGCGCCGGACGCGGGGGCCATGCCGATGCGAACGATCACGTCCCGACCGTACGCACGGTCAGTTCGCTGACGCAACCCTCGACGGCGCGGCCGCGGCGACGGCGGCGGCGAGCAGCGACAGCACCGCGATCGTCACCGCCATGGGCACCGCCGTGCGCGGCCCGGCGATCCCGGCGAGCGGCCCGGCGGCCCCGCCGAGCGCGAACTGCGACAGCCCGAGCAGCGCCGACGCGCTCCCGGTGACCCGCGGCGGGCGGCCGGCCAGCGCGAGCGCCGTCGCGTTCGGCATGATCAGCCCCTGCCCGGACGCGACGAGGAACAGCGCCGGCAGCACCGCGGGCAGCCCGCCGCCGGCCAGCACCGCGCCGAGGAGCAGCAGCCCGCCCGCCGCGACGGTCGCCAGTCCCGCCGCCATCAGCCGGCCCAGTGCGACGCGCCCGGCGAGCCACCCGCTGACCCGGCCCGCGGCGACGATGCCCAGCGAGTTCACGCCGAAGGCGACGCTGAACGCCTGCGGCGACAGGTGGTAGATGTCCTGGAGGACGAACGGCGAGCCGGAGATGTAGGTGAACATCGCGGCGAACGCCAGCGCGAGCGCCAGCGCGGGGCTGGTGAACGACCGGTCGCGCGCGAGCGCCCCGAACGTCGCGACGGTCGCGCGCAGGCCGCCGGTCTCCCGCCGCTCCGGCGGCAGCGTCTCGCCGAGCCCGGCGAGCGTCGCCAGCAGCAGCGCGACGCCGATCCCGGTCAGCACCCCGAACACGCCGGGCCACGGCATGACCCGCAGCAGCTGCCCGCCGATGACCGGCGCCAGGATCGGCGCGAGGCCGTTGACCAGCATCAGCGAGGAGAAGAACCGCGCCGCCGCCACCCCGTCGTACAGGTCCCGGACGACGGCGCGCGCGATCACGATCCCCGCCGCCCCGGCCGCGCCCTGCACGACCCGCAGCGCGATCAGCGTCTCCACGTTCGGCGCCGCGACGCACAGCAGCGACGCGACGGCGTACGCGGCCAGCCCGGCGAGCAGCGGCCTGCGCCGCCCGAGCGCGTCGCTCAGCGGCCCCGCGACGGCCTGGCCGGCGGCCAGCCCGACCACGCAGGCGGTCAGGGTGAGCTGCGCCTGGAACGCCCCGGTCGACAGGTCGGACGCGACCCTGGGCAGCGCCGGCAGGTACATGTCGATCGACAGCGGCGCCATCGCGCTCAGCGCGCCCAGCACCAGGACCAGCACGAGCCGCCGGTCCGCGCGGGCGGCCGCGCCCGCGGGCGCGGCCGTCCCGGCGGGGGGTTCAGACAACCTTCACCGCCTGCTCGAACTCGAGGCGCGGGTTGCGGGGGAACCAGGCGTCCGGGCCGGGCCGGCCGGCGTTGACGACGGCGATGGCGCGCTGGTTGCCCTCCAGGAACTCCTTCTCGACGGCGTCGGCGTCGAAGCCCGCCATCGGGCCGGCGGCGAGGCCGGCGGCGCGGATGCCGAGGATGAGGTAGCCGAGCTGGATGGAGGCGTTGAAGCGGGCCATGGCGGGGCGGCCGGGGCTGTCGTGCAGGGCCTCGCGGGCGCCCTCCTTGTGCGGGAAGGTGACCGGGAGGTGCTCGTGGAAGTCCTCGTCGGCGGCGACGATGAGGGTGAGCGGCGCGGACGCGGTCTTGGCGCGGTTGCCCTCGGCCATCAGCGGCAGCAGCCGCTCGCGGGCCTGCGGGGTGCGGACGGCGACGAGGCGCAGCGGCTGGGCGTTCATCGCGGTCGGCGCCCACTTGACCAGGTCGTAGATCGCGCGGAGCTGCTCGTCGGTCACGGGCTCGGAGCTGAAGGTGTTGGCGGTGCGGGCCTCGCGGAACAGCAGGTCCTGCGCGGACGCGTCGATGGCGAGCAGCCCTTCGGGCGCGATCGTCGTCATGTCTCCACCTCTCGGTCGGCTGGGGGAGCCGGCGGGGTCGGCCGGTTCCGAGAGGCTGTAACCGGATGACGGTCCGTTATCTGCCGCGTCAGGGAGTGCGATCCGTCACACCCGGGACGGGCCGCGGGACCCGGCGGCGCGTTCAGTACGGGAACCGTTCGGCGGCGGCGACCACGGCGCCGGTGACGGCCGCGACGGTGAGCACCGACAGCCCGCACAGCACCGCCCAGCGTCCGGCCTGGTAGCCGGCGGGGACGCGGGCCGAGCCGCGCCCGCGGACCGGCCAGGGGGCGCGCAGCGGCGCGGTGCCGGGGACCTCCTGCGCGTCGCCGGCGGTGAGGGGGTGGTCGCCGCCGGACGGGGCGGCGGGGGCGAGCCCGGACGCCCAGCCGAGCAGGTCCGCGACGTCGGCGGGCTCGGTGGCGAGGCCGGAGGCGAGGTAGCGGACCTGCCCGGCGACCTGGTCGAGGGTGCGGACGGTGTTGCCGAGCCCGACGCCGCCGAGCCAGGCCCGGACGTCGCCGTCGTGGCCGAGGCAGCGGCCGATCTCGGTGCGGACGAGCAGGTCGGCCTTGGTGACGATGACCGCGACGCGCTTCTGCCGGCCCTGGTCGGACCGGGAGCGCAGGTCGTTCAGGACCCGCTGGAGGGTGTCGGCGGGGTCCTCCTCCGAGGAGGCGGCGGCCTGGTCGACGAGGTCCCGCTCGTCCTCGGTGAGCGCGCGGCGGACCTGCGGGAGCGCGAACGGGTCGACGACGAACAGCAGCGCCTCGCCGTGGTCGAGGTAGCGCAGCGACTCGACCTCGGTGGCGCCGGTGTAGTGCTCGCCCGCCGGGTCGAACAGGTACAGGATGCGGCGGGCGCGGCCGGGCAGGTCGACGTCGACCATGGTGGCGAGCGGCAGCTCCGGGCCGGTCTTGGCGGGGCGCCCGCCGCTCTGGAACTCGCGGATCGCGCCCGCGTACGCCTGCGCGTGCCGCTGCTCCACGAACGCCAGCCGCCCCTGGACGGACCGGGCGCGCGCGTGCAGCGCCCGGATGCCGAGGAACATGAACGTGGTCTTCCCCGCGGCGGGCCCGCCGACGAAGGGCAGCGGCTCGACGCGGACGCGCCCGATGCGCTCGGGGAGGCGGCCGCCGCAGTGCGGGCAGTACGCGGCGAGCCGGAACCGGCCGAGCGGGACGGTCGTGGGGAGCCGCGCGCCGCACCGGCACACGTGCCGGAACGCCCCGGCGGCCCCCGGCGACAGGCGCCGGTGGCGGGCGCCGCATCCCGGGCACTCGTACTCGGGCAGGCCGATGCGCTCGTAGCAGAACGGGTGCGGGCAGGTCTGCAGGATCCGCCCGTACGCCATGAAGACCCGCTCGACGGCCGCGAGGACCAGCACGCACGCCAGCCACGCCCCCAGCCCGACCGCGGCGACGACCCCGTACAGGACGGTCAGCGCCAGCACGAACCCCGCCGCCGGGACGGCCGCCGCCGCGATCCCCGCGCACAGCGACAGCCAGATCGGGAACGCGAAGAACCCCCACGGCCCGCCGAGCAGCGTCCGGGTGAGCCGGACGACGATGCCGGACGCGATCCGGTACACCTGCGGCACGACCGTCCGGCTGATCGTCCACCAGTCCCGCCACACCTGGACGAGCAGGTAGTTGCGGTAGGCGACGTCCGGCGGGGCGACGGGGGACGGCCCGTCGAGCGCGGACGGCGCCAGCGTGCGGCACGCGTTCAGGTAGTAGAGGCCGAGCGCGGCGGCGCCCGCGACGATCAGCGTCGCGGGGAACAGCACCGGGAACACGTACCAGAACCCGAGCCACATCGCCCCCGCCCACACGGCGACCAGCAGGAGCGCGATCAGGATCTGCACGGGCTCACCTCCCCTCGTCCCCGGC
>NZ_JBEYYT010000219.1:0-2614 GCF_040645715.1 Spirillospora sp. NPDC046719
CATCGCGGGGGGTACCGTGTAGTGGGGCCCCCGGGCGGGCCCGCGCGGCCCGCCGCCCCCCCCCCCCCCCCCGCCCGGCCGCGGGGCCCCCCCCGGCGGGGGCGCCGCCGGCGAGCATCGGCTCGGCGTTGGCGCGACCGGCTGAATGAGAGCGGCTCAGGCTTCGATCCGTCCGGCCGCGCGAACGTCGGCCCGGCCGGTGTGCAGGAAGCGCGCGCGACCCTCGCCGTCGTCTCCCAGGAACGCGACGGGGCCGTGGCCGGGTTCGGCGGGCACCAGGGAGTCGCCCCGCCAGCCGAGCAGCTCCGTGCGGTACGGCTCGTCGCCGGCCCCTACCGCGAGGCCGAGGGGGACCTTCTCCAGCCACAGCCGTCCCCGCTCGTCCGCGCTCACCGTGGTCCGGCTCGTGCTCGACAGGTAGACGCCCGCGCAGCGCCTCACGTCCGGGCGCGCCACGGGATCGGGGACGGGCTCGGCGGGCGACTCGACGACCCTGCCGAGGATCTCCTTCATCAGCGGCTTGCGGTCGCCGCCGTTGGTGCAGATCGCCACCGCCACGTCACGGCCGGGGTCGACCCGCAGGACGGCCGACTGCCCGATGGTGTTGCCGTCGTGACCGAACACCGGGCCGCCCGGTAGGTCGTAGAGCTCCCAGCCCAGGCCCCACGCCCTGCCCCAGCCGATGTCGGGCAGGGCGACCTGCGGCTCCCGCATGGCCCGCAGCCCCTCGTCGGCCAGGTGCGCCCGGGCGAAGACCACCAGGTCGCGCGGGGTCATGGCGAGCATCGACCCGGCGGGCGCGTTCGAGCGCGCCAGCGCCCAGACCGGTGCGGGCCGCCCGCGCAGATGCCCCACCGCCGCCCGATGCAGGATCGCCTCGTACGGATCGCTCGCCGCGTGCGTCATGCCCAGGGGCGTGAACAGGCGGTCCCGCATGCACCGGTCGAACGGCTCGCCCCGCACGACCTCGACGATCCGCCCGAGCACGCTGAAGCCCGCGTTGTTGTAGGAGAACATCTCCCCGGGATCGAAGAGCTGCGGCACGTCGGCCAGCAGTTCCACGTACCTCTCCAGGCAGTCGTCCCCCTTGCCGGTGTCGGTGAAGACGTCCCCCTCGAACCCGGCCGTGTGGCACAGCAGCTGCCGGACGGTCGCCTTCCGGAACCCGGGAAGGTAAGTGGCCACCGGCGCGTCGAGCTCGACCAGCCCCTCCGCGACCAGCCCCATCACCAGCGTCGCCGTCAGCACCTTGGTGATCGACCCGATCTGGAACACCGAGTCGACGGTCGCTTCCACCCCCGTCGCCTTGCTGAGCACCCCGGCAGCCGCCTCGACCACCCGGCCCCCGGCGTCGACGGCGACCGCCACCCCCGGCACCCCGTGCTCCTCCGCCAGCCCCGGCAGCCGCTCCTGCAGCCACCCCTCGACCTCGTCGATCTCCACCCTCATCCGCCCACCGTAGACGGCCGCGCCGACACCCCTCGGTGCACCCGCCGCCCGCAGACAAGCCGGCGACCGCGTGCTGGGCGGGTTCCGCAACGCCGATGTCGCGCGCCCGCCCGACTGTTCCCGCGCGCATCATCGTCCGTTGAAGCGCGCTGCGCGGCGCTCCAGAAACGCGGCGACTCCCTCGGCGTGGTCCTCGGACGCGAAGCACTCGGCGAGCGCGGGCCCCGTGGCGCCGACGTGGTCGAGCAGGTTCGCGGACGCGCCGTCCATCACCAGCCGCGTCATCGTCGTCAGCGCGAACGGGGATCTCTTGGCGATGGCGTCGGCGCGCCGCCGGCGCCCCGCCTCACCCCTGCGGCCGGCGCGACGTTGCCCGGTCGGCCCAGCTCGTCGGCCGTGAGCGCGCTGCCGAGCCGCTGTTCAGCGGGACCCTGCACTAAGTCGGCCGCTGATCGGTCCGTGGGTGCCCGGCGCGGTCGCCAGGCACCCACAAGGGACGGACAAGCGGAGATCGGATCCCACCGCTGGACCGAGGATAGTGGCCCATGGCCGCCGGGCTCGAATAGCGCGCGGGGCAAAGCCGAAAGTTCCGTGGTCAACGGCCGAATGATCAAGGACGGATCGGCCGAGCGGAAGGCGATAGGTCCGGACAAGTCCGCTGGAATCGCCACCCCAGCCGTCACCTGACAACGTTCCGTCACCTCTGCTATACGTATAGTCACCTCACCTGATCGAGGTGGGGACAACCGGTGCCCACATTGGGGATCCGGGCGTGACAAGGAAGAAAAGGGAACACATGAACTCCTTCAGCTACACCGAGCTGGACAAGCTGGCCGGCGAGGTCCTGCCGGAGCGCGCGGTGCTCTCCACCCTTCTCGTCGGTGGCGACAGCGACAACGACAACCAGAACTTCAACCTCGGCGGCGGCGGCCACGACGGCGGCACGACCGCGGTCGCCCCGAACTGCCAGAGCAACATCACCCACTCGCAGGGCGGCCTCGTCGGCGCGCTGGGTCTCAGCTCCGAGAACCCCAACTCGTCGTTCACCTGCGCCAGCAGCTCGGTTATCTCGGGTCGCTGATCCGAAACGACGCACTCGCGGGCTCCGGCCCGCAGGGGGAAGGGGCGGGGGTGGGCCGCCCGCCCCGGCGCCCATGCATTTTAC
>NZ_JBEYYT010000219.1:2624-15541 GCF_040645715.1 Spirillospora sp. NPDC046719
AGCTGGTTATTATCGGGTGGCTGATCCGTAAGGACGAACTGGCGGGCTCCGCCCCGCTGGGGGTCGGGCGGGCGTTCGACCGGGGTCACTTCCGCCATTCCTTTTCCCGGCCGTCCAATGACCACGGCCGCGCGGGCGACCCGCCGACCGGGGCGTTCCGCTCAGGCGTCCGGGGAGTCGGAGACGCCCGCCATCACCGCCAGGCGGAACCTGGCCTCGTCCTCGGTACCGGGAGCCGCGGTGAGGACGACGATCTTGCGTTCCGCGTCGCCGTCGCTCAGGACGTCGCAGTCCACCGCGATCGGCCCGGCCGCCGGGTGCTGGACGATCTTGTGGTCCTCCCGGTGCGCGCCGACCGCGCCGGACGCCCACAGCTCGGCGAAGCGCGGGCTGCTCGCCGCGAGGTCCCGGATCAGGCCCGCCAGGCGCGCGCTGTCCGGGAACCGTCCGGTGGCGCGGCGCAGGTCGGACACGACGGAAGCCTCGACCTCCGGCCGGCTGAGCGAGGTCACCGGCCAGTGCGACAGGCAGGGGGCGGCCCCGCGGGCCGGGAAGGTGTCGCGCGCGAAGTTGCGCAGTGCCGACGGCGTCGAGGACGGGTCGCCCAGCAGCGCCGCCCAGTAGCGGTTCCACCAGATCAGCTGCCAGTCCGCGGCGAACACGGCGGCCGCGGAGCCGCCGAGCCGGGTCAGCATGCGGTGCAGGCCGGGCGGGATGCGGTCCGAGATCTCGCCGCCGGCCGGAGGGGCGAGCCCGGCCAGCCGGTAGAGATGGTCCCGCTCGGCGTCGGTGAGTTGCAGGGCGCGTGCTAGCGCGGCGGTCACCTGCGCCGACGGCGTCGCATGGCGCCCCTGCTCCAGGCGGACCACGTAATCGACCGAGATCCCCGCGAGTTCGGCGAGATCCTCCCGGCGCAGTCCCGGGACCCGGCGCCTGCGGCCGCCGGGCAGTCCCGCCGCGTCCGGCGCGACACGGCCGCGCCAGGTGCGCAGCATCGGGCCGAGTTTCGCGACGTCAGCGGTCATGAAACCGATTGTCGCACCCGGTGCCGCCGCGAAGGTGGTAACGGTTTTCCTACCGAATTCCTCTCTCTGGCCGCCGCCCCGGCGACCCGCGAGCCTCGTGGTCATGACCTTGACGTTCTCCCACGACCACGTGGGCATCACCGTTACGCCGGAGGACCTCGACGCCACCATCGCGTGGTACTCGCGCAACCTCGGGTTCGCCGTCAACGAGCGGTTCGAGGCCCACGGCACGACGTTCGTCTTCCTCACCGCAGGCGACGTCAAGATCGAGCTCCTCGCGGGCGCCTCGGACCGGGGCGCGGCACCGGCCGACGACATCCTCACGAGCATGCGCACGTCGCGCCTGCATCACCTCTGCCTGGCCGTGGCGGATCTCGATGCGGCACTGTCCCGGCTGCTCGAACTCGATGTGCCGCTGATCGGCGGCCCCATGGAGATAGCGGCGACCGGTCAGCGCATCGCCTTCGTCACCGACAACGTCGGCACTATCATCGAGCTCAGCGACCCCGGAACATGGATCTCCGGCCGTAAGTCGACTCAGCCGGACAGGTGTTCGTGAGCGTGCCGTTCGACCAGGATGGGGACGAAATCGCGGATGGGCCGCCCGTCGAAGTGGTGATGGACGGCCTCGACCGTCCGGGTGATCTCCTGCGGGCTGTAGTGATCACCGTAGGTCTTCAGCAGGCGCGTCGTGACCTGCTCCATGGCGGTCCTCTCGTAGACCTCGGTGTCCATCGTTCCGGCTCCCTTCCGTGGGGGTCAGGTCGATCTCCCCAGGAAATTCGTAACCGCTCATGTGCGCCCCATGCGCACGCCAAGATCTGTTTACCGAGAGTTCACCGAGGACCGCCCATGACGTCGATGAACTCGATGCCCTGGGAGGCGAGGCGGGACGAGAGACCGGAAAGGGTCTTGTCTTCGGGGGCCACGTTCGCGTTGGTCACCACCCTGACATAGCGACCTTGCTCGATCGCTCCGACCGCCTGCCGCAGGACGGTCCGCTCCTCGGCGGAACCGGCTCCGGCCAGTGCGGCCTTGAGCTCCCGGAGGACGGCCGCCTTGTTCTTCTCGAAGTTGGTGGTCAGAGCGCTCACCGAGCTCACGTTGCCGGCACGGGTGAGGGCCTTGTTGTCGACGAAGAACACCTTCTGGCCTTTCATCGTGACCATGTCGATCCCTCCCTGGTTCGTGCCGCGGATATCCGGCTTGTACGACAGGATCGTGTGGCCCTCGGCCGCAAGCCATTCCGTCGCCGCTCGCTCACCGAAGTTGCCTCGGGCCAGGCGGGGAGCGGGCGCGCCCTCCGCCGGCGACACCCCACCGGCGCTCGGCACCGCTGTTACATCGTCCGCGGCCACGCCGGTGACCTCGTCATGGGGAGGCCGTACGGACGTTCCCGGCGCGGGCTCGGACGCGCGCTTCGGAGCGGACGTGTGCCCAGCCGCCTGCTCCGGGGCGGGACTCTTGGCGGGAGCGGCCGGCGTGGGTCGTGCGGACCCTGCGGAAACGGCCTTGGGCGCGGTCACCTTGCGGTGGACGCCCAGGTGGACGGCGCTGGAGAGAGCGGCCATGAACAGGCCGGCCGGGTCGGTGAGATGGAGGATCATGTCGTCGGCGAAGCCCTGCCAGCTGAACCGGCCCCGCCACCGGGCCAGGACCTGGTCGACGGTGACGGCGAACGCCTGGGACAGCTCGTGCGTGGCGAGGCCGGCGGCCAGCGCCCCGACGGCCTGGCGGGCGAGCGTCCGCGCGGCCGGATCGCCCGCCAAGCGGGCGAAGAGCGCGCTGGTGAGGCGGCCGCCGAGCCGGACCAGGACGATCTGGACGGCGGTGTCCAGCGCGATCGAGGTCCAGTCGACCGTGTCGCCCTGCGCCGCGGCGACGGCGCCCTTGCCGATGTTGGCGGCGATCGGCGCGCCGACCGAGACCGCGGTCAGCGTCTCGCCCAGCGTCAGGCCGCCGATGCCGGTGCCGAGGACCTCGGGGGCGAGGCCGAGCGCGGCGCCTCCGGACGCGACGGTGGCGAGCACGCCCAGGGTGATGAAGGCGACCTGCTCGGTGATCTCCAGGGTGGTCAGCAGGCGCTCGCCGCCCTGAAGGGTCTGCTCGATGTAGCGGCCGACCAGCGCGGAGATCCGTGCGGACGCGGCGTCGGCGTCGGCGAGGTGCCGGGCGGCCTCGGTGAAGGAGCCGCTGCCGAGGGCCTGCCGGGCGGCGGCCTCGCTCCGCGCCAGGGCCGCCTTCAGGGCCGGCAGGTCGGGACCGGGGTCGTGGTAGCCGGACTGGGTGAGGGACGCCCACGCCTTGATGGCGCCGGAGCTGATCGGCATCTGCTCGTCGAGGCGCGCGTGCGCCTCGTAGCGGGTGAGGGCGAGGTCCGCCCGCCGGGCGCCGCGCTCCAGCCCGTCGGCCAGCGCCGACCGCGCCGCCGCGCGGAGCCGTTCGGCCCGGTCCCGGGTGAGCGAGAGGGACGTCCCCCGGTAGGTGGTGCGCAGCGTCCCGTCGGACGCGGGGGCCAGCCCGTCCACGGCCTCCATCACCGCCGTGAGCGTGGCGCGGGCGTCCGCCGCGGGCGGGGACGGCCGCGCCTCCCGGCCGGCGGGCGCGGGGACCGGCGGTGCGGGTACGACCGCCTTCTCCACGGCGTGCTCGCCCATCGCGGTCAGGGAACCGTCAGGACGTCGCCGGACGGCCCGGCGTCGCCGTTCAGCGGGCCGCCGTCGTCGCCGGCGGCGGACTCGGCGATCAGCTCGTCCAGGATCTGGATGGCGCCGCTGATGCGCAGCAGCGTCTCGCGGAGGGCGGTCTCCTGGGTCACGAGGTCGCGCAGCCGCCGTTCTCCGGTGGCGAGGTCCTGGCGGAGTTCGGCGAGGCGGGCTTCGAGGCGGTCGGGCATGGTCACTCCGGTCTCGGTGAGGCGATGCGCAGGTGGGCGGGCTGCCCGTGCAGTTCCGGGTGCAGGTAGCGGCCGCGTTCGTGCTCGGGCTTGTCGTGTTCGGTCCTGATCCGGTGTTCCTGCGCCCACCTGTCCTGGCGGACGCCGGTGACCTGCCAGCAGACGGTCACGCGCGGGCGGCCGGTGCGGATCGTCAGGGTGCCGCCGGTGATCTCGCCGGCGACCTCGGTCGGGACGCCGGCCGGGGTCAGCTGGAAGCGGTGGTCGCGGTTGAGCGCGGCGAAGTAGGACGGCAGCGCGACCTCGGCGCGGCCGTCGTCGCCGGTGACGGCGGTGCCGCAGTACACGTTCAGCATCTCCGGCGACTCGACGAAGGAGTGCGCGAGGTAGCGGTCGCCGGGGTCGAGCGGGTGGTCGATCCGGAACCCGCCGCCCGCCTTCAGCAGGCTGCCGTACACCTCCAGGTTGTTGTAGGTCCGGACGATGGAGCCGCCGCTCTGGATGAGCAGGACGCCGCCGCCCTGGTCCCAGATCCGTGACCCCCACAGCGTGAGGACGGCGGGGCCCCACGGGTTCCCGAACTGGCCGCCGAAGACCAGTTCCCCCGAGTCGACGTTCATCTGCAGGCCCCAGCCGTGCCCGGTGCCGTACATGCCCAGCATCTGGTCGCCGGCCATCCCGACGAAGCCCCGGTCGCCCCCGTTGTTCTGGTGGAACCAGATGCCCGCGGTGTCGCTGCCGCCCTGGCGGACCCGCATCCGGGCCGCGACGTCCAGGGCGCCGCCGTCCCCGGGGGCGCCGACGGACAGCCGGTCGTACCCCGACCAGAGCCGGGCGTACCCGTCGGCGGCGTACCAGACCCACCGCTCGCCCCGCTCGGGGTTCTCGATGAAGCGGGACACCGACCGGTCGGCGAAGGACATGCCGCCCGCGGTGCCGCCACTGTGGATCTCCGAGCCCTCCACGTGCAGGATCCGCTGCAGCCCGGTCGCGCCGATGCCGACCTGTCCGGCGGGGTCCACGATGAGGCGGTCGGCGTTCGCGGCGCAGTCGGTCAGCCGGAACCCGCCGCCGTCGTCCACCGCCAGCTCGTGCTCCCTCGCGCCGGTCGGGGACGGCAGCCGCAGCCCGGTGCCGGTCAGCCGCAGCAGTGGGCGCGCCCCGTCCGTGCCCGGCAGCAGGGTCAGTCGGACGCCGCCCGCGTCCGCCTCCATCAGCGCGGTCTCCCGCTGCCCGACCTCCCCGGTCATCGCCGCGACGGCCACGGCGGCGGACGTCGGCTCCTGGAGCGACAGCCGGGCGGCGACCCGCCGCGGTCCGGGGTCGAGCCCGGTGACCTGGCCCTGGGCGTCCAGGGTCACCGCCGCGAGCACCACCTGCCGCCCGTCGTCGACGAAGCCCAGGGCCGGGACGAGGCGCAGCCACGGCGCGTGCAGCAGGACGGGCGCGCTGGTCAGGGTGCCCTGCCCGATCACCTCCCGCCACGTGAGGGTGAGCAGGCACGCGCCGGTCGCGCCGGCCGTCACGGCGGCCACCCCGCCGGCCGGGACCACGACGGTCGGGACGTCCCTCATCTGGTCGGGCGGGACGGTGGGGTCGACGATCACCGTGCCGCCCTCCACCACCGCGACGACCCGGCCGGAGGAGTCGATCGCGCTGCCCGGCAGGACCGTCGGCGCCGACCCGGCCGCCACGCGGACGGTCAGCCCGGCCGCGACGCCCCAGGAGTGCAGCGCCGCGGTCCGGATCCGGTCCAGGGGGAGCAGGTACTCCTCCATGTCGACGACGGACTCGCTGTGCCCGGTCGCCCCCGACCGGACGATGGTGGGCCTGCCGGGATCCCAGTACTCGATGCGCATGATGGCGCCCTCGCCCATGGAAGCGTCCTCCTAGATAGAGGTGATGAGGTCCCACAGGGTGTGGGCGGGTCTCTCCTCGTCGACGATCGCGCTGACGTTGTCGACGATGTTGCCGAGCGCCCGCCGGCGGGCGTCCTCGTCGGCGGGCACCCGGTCCGCGGCGAAGTGCAGGACGACGTTGAACCGGAACGGCCTGACCCGCGACCAGTACGGCGCCAGGCCGCCCCCCGGCGGCTGGCCCGGGTCGCAGACCACCAGGCGGTCGCCCGCGGCGGCGAGACCGGACGGGTAGACGAACTGCGCGGGCGGGGTGACGCGGACGGCCCTGTCCCCGGTGATCAGGAAGACGCCGGCGTCCTCGGCGACAGGGCAGATGAAGGGGGTGACGTCGGACGGCACGAGCGGTTTCAGGCCGACGTCCACGACGTACAACCGGCCGTCCCGCCCCCTGGCCAGGCCGGTCGGCGCGACCAGCGGCCCGGCGGGCAGGGGCGTCACCGTCCAGGACGCGCCGGAGCGCACCACCCTCAGCAGCGCGCCCGGGTACTGCTCCGGTCCGGTGGGCCCCTGCGGCCCGCCGTCCCCGACCAGGACGGTGCCGTCGCGGTCCACCATCAGCGACAGCGGTTCCCGCGCGGACGGGAGCGCGTTGCGGGTCACCGTCAGCGGGTCGGGCCGGACGGTGAGGATCTTCGGCGGGTTCGGCGCGTCCGGGCCGTCGCCGGCGTCCAGCACCAGCAGGTCGCCGGAGGCCGGGTCCACCGCCATCGCCCTCGGCCGGAAGGCCGTGCCGGTCGAGGCGAGGGCGGTGACCAGGGTCGCGGCGCGGTCCTGGAACGGCGCGGGCACCGCGTACAGCCGGCCGGGCTCGTCCAGGACGTACAGGGTCTCGGGGCGTCCGCCGCGTGCGGGACGCACCGCGACCGCCGCGACCCGCGTGAACGGCGTGTCCGGCACGAGCGGCAGCGGCCGGGGCGGCGTGCCGCCCATGTCGTGGCGGCCGGACGGGTCGAGCCGCCACACGCGGGCCGGCGCCGTGACCGGTACGCCGCTCGGCAGGCCGCGGTCGCCGACGAACAGGCTTCCGTCCGCGGCGACCGCGACGCACTCCGGCCTGATCAGCCCGAGCGCCGAGCCGCCCGAGCCGCCGGGCAGCGGCCCCAGGGTGACGAGCCCGGACACGGCCCCCGACGGCGCCACCGCGAGCAGGCGCCGGCCCACGTCCAGCGTGATCCGCGGCCGGATCGCGCCGACGGCGTACAGGTCCAGGTAGGCGTTCAGGGCGGACTGGCGGCCGCGGCCCCGGTAGACCGAGGCGATCCGGGAGATCACCCGGCGGCGCTGGTACTCGTCCCACAGGTCGGCGCCCTGCAGGGTCGGGAACTCCAGCGCCACCCAGGAGGCCAGCCACGGCAGGAAGCGCTCGGGGGTCGTCCACGGGTCGACGAGCCGGTCCAGCGCGGCGATCTCCTCGGCGAGCGCGTCGTGCGCGGGGACGCCGTCGGGCAGCCCGCCGAGGGTCTTCTCGAAGATCCGCAGCAGGTCGCCGAGCGGGGCGCCGGCGAGGACGGGCGGCAGGTACCGCGAGTAGCCGCTCATACCTGCGCGTTCACCGTCGTGATCGTCTGGGTGGCGGACGCGCAGACCAGCTCGTAGTCGGCCACGCGGACCGACGCCCCGTCGGGGGACAGCGGGAACGGCCGGGCGGGCGGCGTGTAGGCGGGGGCGTCGGGCCGCACCAGCAGCTTCGAGAGGTAGCCGAGGTCCTGTGCCGGGGCGATCGCCTGGAACAGGTCGGAGGCGAACACCGGCTGCCCGACCTGCCAGCCGGTGCCGTCCGGACCGCCGCGGGTGGGGTGCAGGAACCGCCGGATCCGGGCGAGGGTGTCCGCGACGACCCGGGCCGGGTCCGCTCCGGCGCTGGTCGCCCGCTGCCACAGCGTCACCTCCACCGTCACGATCACCGGCAGGTACCGCGGCCCGGACACCGCCAGCTGCGCGGTCAGCTCCCTGCGCGGTTCCAGATGCGCGACGACCTCGTCGACGTCGCTCGTGGACGGCACGGGCCGCGCCACCGACGCGCCCTGGTCCGGCACGATGAGGAGGTTCACGGTGCCGGGCGCGCGGACGATCCCGCCGTGGTCGTACGGCGTGCCGTCGTCCGGGTGCAGCCGGGGCGGCAGGCAGCGCACCACGATAGGGCCGAACGCCTCGCGCACCAGGAACTCGTAGTCGTCGGCCGTCACCGCCCGGTCCCGGATCTTCAGCTCCTGCGGGGCCCTGGCCAGGGTGTCCTCGACGGGTTCCTCGTCCACGCCGTCCCGTCCCGGCCCGAGGTTGGTGACGGCCGAGACGCCGGCCGGGACCGACCCGGCGGGCGTGGTGCCGAGCACCGTCACCTGGTTCGGCGCGACGTTCCCGGCCTGCCCGGCGGTGACGTACCGGTAGCGCACCGCGCGGATCTGACTGCCGGCCGGAGGGATGGAGCCGTGCCCGCTCTGCCCGGAGACGGTGTGCGGGTCGTAGGAGCCGAACCCGATCTCGCCGGTCACGGGGTCGGCGCGGTAGACGGTGCCGGGCCCGGGCGGCAGGTCGTCGGCGAGCGTCCAGTCCTGCCAGACCGGCGGGCTGCCGGTCCCGACCTGGATCGCGAGGTCGCCGTAGGGAGCCTCGAACGAGGGCCGCCGGGCCAGGGGCCGCTGTGCCAGCGCGAACACCTGCATGGGGGTGCCGGTGCTGGTGCCGAGCATCTCCGGGATCCGCACCGTGAGGGCGGTCCGGGCGGGCGCCGCGTTGAACAGCAGCCGCTCCAGTCCGATGGTGACCGGGCCGCCGCCGCTGGCGATCCGCAGCCCGATCCAGAACAGCGCGTCGGTGACCGCGCCAGCCGGGGTGCGCGGCGGGACCGTCTCCCACGGGTGGCCGCTCGCGGGGCCGGTCGGCTGCTGCGCGGTCCAGGCGGCCGGCGGCGTGACCCGGAAGGCCCCGTCGTGGGTGAACGCGTCGGTCCCGTCGCTCGCTCCGGGCGCGGCCGGCCAGCTCAGCGGGTCGGCGTCGCCCGAGGAGCAGACGCAGGTCACGGTGAGGCCGGGCGGCGCGCCGCTGTACAGGCGCACCGCCGGTGCGAGCTCCTCTGCCGTTGCGCGGTCGAAGCCCAGGCACAGCTGGACGGTGCCGCCGCCCGGCACCTGGATCGCGGTCTGCGCGCCGAGCGCGGACGTGACGTCGTCGTACGCGCCTCCCGACACCAGCACCGCGGCCTTCAGCGTGGTCGGCAGCACTCGGACGTCGGAGTCGGTCTCGAAGACGACCGGCTGGTCGCCGCCCGTCTGCGCCTGCGTGCCCGCCGGGACGACGACCGGGCCGGCGCCCGCGGAGAAGGTGAGGTCCGTGCGCGCCGGGACCGCGGGCCTGCGGGTGATCCCGAGCAGGTCGAGGAACGCCACGTAGTTCTTGTCGGGGACCCGGTTCAGCCGGTAGATCATGCCCTCGGCCAGCCACGCGAACAGCTCGATCAGCGTGATGCCGAGGTCGCTCGGGTTGTGGTCGGTCCACTGCGGCGCGTAGACGGGGATCAGCGCGCGCATCTGGTCGACCAGGTCCTGCCAGGTCCGGTCGTCCAGGTTCGGGGGGACGATCCGGCCCCGCCGCGACTCGAACGTCATCGCCCACCTTCCAGGGAGAACGGGTAGACGAGGTTGTGCACCTCGTTGGTGGCGCGCAGCCGGTACCGCACGTCGATGAGCAGCCGGGCGCCGTCCTGGGCGACGGTCACGTCCAGGACGTCGATGCGGGGCTCCCACCGGGTCAGCGCGTCGGTGACGTTGTGCCGGGCCAGGTCGGCGGTGGCGCCGTTGTTCGGCGCGAACGCCAGGCTGCGCAGGTCGGCGCCGAAGTCGGGGCGCATCGCCCGCTCGCCATGCCGGGTGCCGAGGATGATCCGGATCGACTCGGCGACCTTGGCGGCGCCGGCGGACTCGGCGACGCCTCCGGCGGACAGCCGCAGGGGGAAGGCGAGGCCGCGCCCGTGGACCTGCTCGGTCACGGCGCCCCCAGCGTGGTCTGCGCGGACGTCACCGTCAGCTTCCCGTCCACGGCGCCGATGTGGCCACCGGTGGTGCCGGACAGGGAGGCGAGCAGGACCGGCTTCCCGCCGGCGAACAGCTTCACCGAGCGTCCGCCGGTGATCGCGAGGACCGTGCGGCAGGGCACGTCGCCCGACGACACCGGGAGGCACTGCTCGTCGAACGCGGTCACGCCCGCTTCCAGCAGCACCGGTTCGCCGGCCACCGCGAGCTTGGCGGCGCTCACCGGCCGGACGTGCCCGGCGGGGGTGTGCCCGCAGGTGATGGTGGAACCCGTCGTCAGCACGTTCATGTCACGTTCACCTGCGACTCCGTCATCGTGATGGTGGTCCGCCCGCCGTGCGCGGCCAGGACGATGTCGCCCGCCGCACTGATCGTGATGGCCCCGGTGACGGCGTCCAGCTCGATGGAGCCGCCCCTGGCGTCGGCGACGCGGAGCCTCCCCGCGCCGGCCGTGTCGTCGAAGGTGATCGTGTGGCCCGCCCTGCTCCTGATCACCCGCTGGCTGTTGGTGCCGTCGAGGTTGGTGGAGGGCGGCCCGTGCACCGCGCTCCACAGGCCGCCGACGACGTACGGCTTGGACAGGTCGCCGTTCTCGAACGCCACGAGGACCTGGTCGCCCGGCTCGGGCAGCGCGTAGAAGCCCATGCCCTTCCCGCCCATCGGCGTGGCGCACGGCGCCCAGCCGCTGGTGAAGGCGTCCGAGAGCCCGGGGAAGGACACCCGGACCCGGCCCGTCGGGATCTTCGGCGGGATCGCCCGCAGCTCGTCGTTGTCCTGCACCTCGCCGACCACCACGCCGTGGAAGCGCGCCGCCTCGTTCGGCGACGGCTCCTCCACCAGCTTCTTGCGCAGCAGCCCGAGCAGGCTGGAGTGCCCGCGCGGGGAGATGGAGAACTCGGTGGTCAGGCCGCCGCCGTCCAGCCGGTGGGTGACCTTGCGGACCCGGTAGGTCCCCGAGAAGCGCCGCCCGACGCCCTCGATGCGCAGGTGGTCGCCCGCCCTGAGGTCGGGGAGGCCCGCGCACGACCCGGTACCCTCGTACAGCCCGTCCAGCAGGTCCGCCAGTACGGACCGGGCGAGCAGCATCGCGTCCAGCGGGTTCTCGACGGTCTGCTGCCGGACGCCCCTGCGGGCCAGCGAGGCCAGCAGGTCCAGGGCCGCGCCGCCGAGCCGCTCCACCAGGTCGTCCAGGTCGAGCTCCCCGGCCAGCACGGTCGCGGAGACGGCCTGCGCCAGCTCCTGGTCGTAGCCGCGGATCACCTGGAGTCCGGCCGTCGCGGCGGCGGAGATGCGCGGGTAGAAGGAGGAGAGGTTCCTGCCCCACTCCAGTGTGTGCGCGGGCGGCCCGGGACGGGGGAACCGGAAGTGCAGCCGGTCCCACTCCACATAGACGTCGAAGAAGTACCGCGCCGCCCGCGACTTCAGGAACGCGAAGTCGCTCTCGGTCTGGATGAGCTTCTCGTGGAGTCCCGGCGTCGGGTCGACGACGGGGATGAGGCCGTTCTCGGCGGCCAGCCGCGCCGCGATGACGCCATCGTTGGCGAGGGCGTACTCGGTCGGCTCCGGCTGGGCGCGCCGCATCCGGTACGACTTGTCGTAGCCCGACACCCGGACCGTCGGCGGGCCGTCGGCCGGGAAGGACGGCTCGATGGCGGCGATCTCGCCGAGGAACGCCGGGACGAGGTCGCCGCCGTAGCCCAGGTGGATCTCGACGGTGCGGCCGGGGTCGAGCAGCGCCGAGTCGAGCAGGGCGTTGCCCGCGTTGCGCAGCGTGACCGCGAAGGACCCGGCGAGGTCGAGGTCGGTCTCCACGACCACGCCGAGCACCTGGGACGCCAGGTCCGCCGACAGCGCCACCCCGGAGATCCGCACCTCGCACCGCGGCGCCGTCATCCGCGCCCCCCGGGGATGACGAGCCGGGTGCCGGGCGGCACGTCCAGCGGATCCTTGATGTCGTTGGCGTCGGCGATCCGCCGCCACCGGCCGGGGTCGCCGAGATAGGCGGCGGCGATCGAGCCGAGCGTCTCGCCGACCGCCGTGACATGGACGGCGTCGCCGCCACCGCTCCCGCCCTCGGCCCCGCTTCCGATCGGCGTCCGCGGGCTCGGCGGGCCGAGGACGAGCCCTTCCGCGATGCGCGGCGCCCCCGCTTCGGCGTACTCCTGGAAGCGCACCGACAGGGTGGAGCGCACCGGGGTGCCGTCCCGCAGGAACAGCGTGTAGCGCTGCCCGGCCTCCAGTAGCACGCACCGGAACCGCACCCGGCCGAGCGAGAAAAGCAGTACCGGCGGCGCCATCGTCCGCCGGTCGCGGTCCAGCAGCGCGACGATCGGGCCGGTGTGGGCGCGGACGTCCTCGCCGGACTCGTAGGTGTCGAAGAACAGCTCCATCGACAGGGTGCGCGCCTTGCCCCGGATGTACTGCAGCGGCGGGGCGTCCAGGCCGGGGACCGGGATCTCGGCGTAGGCGTTGCCCTGCTCGACCTTCAGCTCTTCAGGGTTGTACATCACCGGGTACGCGGCCCCCGTCCCGGTGTCGACGATCGTCGCCTTGGCCAGCTCGTGGCCCGTCGGCTTCGGTACCGGACGTCCCGGTCCCGGCAGCGCCATCTCAGCCTCCCCGCTCGAACTCGGCCCGCACCTGCCGCATCAGGTCCGCGACGACCTCGCGGCGCAGCCGCTCCACGTCCACCGGGGCCGGCGGCGCGGCGGTGTCCCTGTCGATCGCGGCCGCGAGCGGGGCCGGTGGCGGCCCACCCGCCGTCTCGGCCGGGGGAGGGCCGGCACCTCCGGGCGAGGGGGCCGGCGCGTGCGCCGCCGGGACGGGCGCGAGTCCCGCCTCCGCAGGCCAGGCCACCGGACGGCCGGACGCGACGACGCCGGGCCACGCCTCCGGCACCGGGAGGCTCAGGCGGGCCGCCGATTCCACGGCCAGCGCGTGGGCTTCGGCGGCGTGCCCGGCCTCCGCACCCGGACGGCCCCCGCCGCCTAGGCCCGGGAAGCGGGTCTGCGTGACGTGCGCCGCCTCGTGGGCCCGGGAGCCGACGTCC
>NZ_JBEYYT010000220.1:0-15490 GCF_040645715.1 Spirillospora sp. NPDC046719
GTGGCGCCCGGTCGCCGGGCGCCACGAGGGTGGCGTGCGGGCTCGCACGCCACCCTGGTGCGTCGGGCGTCGGCTCTCAGGCCTCGGCGGTGACGGCCGGGGCCGTCTCGTCGAAGCCGATGACCCGGCCGGCGGCGAGGTTCTCCTCCACCTCGCGCTGCCAGAAGCCGTTGGCCCGCTCGGTGTCGATCTCGAACTCGAACCGGTTCGTCATCTCCGGGGTGACGTCCTCGACGTCCACGTAGAACTGCTCGTACCAGCGGCGCAGCTGGTAGACGGGACCGTCCTCCTCGCACAGCAGCGGGTTGTCGATCTTGGCCTTGTTCCGCCAGATCTCCACGTCCTGGAGGAACCCCTGGGCCACGCCGACGGCGAAGGAGGCCGCGTACTCGGCGGTGTCCGCCTCCGACATCCCGGGGAACTTCTTGGCCATCACGCCCCATTGCAGGACGAAGCTCGTCGGGGACACCGGGTAGTGGCAGTTGATCAGGACCGTCTCGACCGTGAAGCCCTCCATGGTGGTCTTCATCGGATTGATCATGTAGGAGGGGCCGTAGTAGGCGGCCTCGGACACGTTGGTCGACTCGCCGGAGAACGCGGTTCCGAGGTCGACGTCCGGGCGGGACCTGCCGTTCATGTACTGGGCGGCGATGTGCCCCTCGAAGACGTTCTTGAAATAGGTCGGGAAGGAGTAGTGGATGTAGAAGAAGTGCGCCATGTCGACGACGTTGTCCACGATCTCCCGGCAGTTCGAGCCCTCGACGAGCAGCCGGTCCCAGGTCCACGACGTCCATTCGTCCGAGCCGTGCTCCGGGATCTCGGGGATGGTGACCTCGGGCGGGGGCGGGTTGCCCTGCGGGTCGTTCCAGACGAACAGCTGGCCGTTGCGTTCGAGGGTCCGCCAGGCCCGCGTCCGGGCGCGCGGCGGGACGCGGCGGGCGTAGGGGATGCTCGCGCACCTGCCGTCGCCCGACCAGCGCCAGTCATGGAAGGGGCAGGCGATCTGGTCGCCCTTCACCTCGCCGCGGCTCAGGTCCCCGCCCATGTGCGGGCAGTAGGCGTTCAGCACGTTCAGCGTGCCGGCGCCGTCGGCGAACACCACCAGCTTGGTCCCGAACGCCTCGACCGGATGGGGCTTGCCGTCGTTGAACTCGTCCGTCAGGCCGAGGCAGTGCCATCCGCGCGCGTAGCGGGTGGGGGGAGGCGCCGACTCGATCGTCCGGACCTCGCCGTCGGTCGCCGGTTTCCGTGCGGTCATGAGAACTCCAGCGGTGAGAAGGATGACGGTACGGGCCGGGTCACCCGTCCTGGGGGAGGAAGGCGGCCAGGGGCTCCGAGCCCGACCAGTCGTGTCCCCAGTAGCTGTCGGCGGTGATCTCCTCGGCGGTGTAGGACGCCTCGTCGACGCGCATGCCGTCGGTGCCGTACTCGATGTCCCAGCCGCCCGGCGCCCGCACGTAGAAGGAGATCATCTTGTCGTTGGTGTGCCGGCCCAGGGTGGAGGACACCGAGAAGCCGAGCCGGTCGACGTTGTCGAGGGCGCGTCCGACGGCGTCGAGGCCGTCGACCTCCACCATCAGATGGACCAGGCCCGGGTCTCCGTCATGGGGCGCCGGGCAGATCGCCAGGCTGTGGTGGCGCTGGTTGACGCCCATGAAGCGGACGCGGACCGCGCCGTCGGGGGTGTCGGCGACCTTCATGGCGCCGCGGGGAAGGAACCCGAGGACCTCGGCGTAGAAGTCGAGGGTCTCGGTCTGCCTGGGGGTCGGCAGCACCACGTGCCCCATGCCCTGGGGGCCGGTGACGAACGCCTGGTCCAGCCCGGTGCGCAGCGGGCCGTGGTCCAGGACCGGGCCGAAGAAGACCTCGACCGGGGTGCCGGCCGGGTCGGCGAAGGCGATGACCTGCTCGGCGCCGCGCTCGGCCGCCTCGTCCGGCGGCAGGACGGTCACCTCGGTTCCGGACTTCTCGACGGCCTCGCGGACGGCGGCCAGCGCGTACTGGTCGCGGACCTCCCAGCCGACCGACAGCGCCCGGTCGGTGTCGCCGGGCAGCAGGGCCAGCCGGTAGCGGCGCTCGTCCATGCGCAGGTAGAGGCCGTCCGGGTCGGGGCCGGTCCCCTCCGCGAAGCCGAGCGCGTCGACGGTCAGTTCCCGCCAGCGGGGGATGTCGTTCGTCTGGACTCGCAGGTAGCCGAGTCCGCGGATGTGCGTCATGTTCTCTCCTCGAGCGGGCCGGGCGTCAGATCATGGAGCGCATCGGGCCCTCGGGAGGCTCGATGTCCATGTCGGTCAGCGCGGACACGTGGTAGACGGCGCCGGGGACGTGGATGGCGTGGGCGAGGCCGACGTGGGCGTCCCGCCAGAACCGCTGGATCGGGTTGTCGGCGCGCATCGCGTTGCCGCCGGAGCGCAGCACGATGTCGGTCATCGCCTGCACCGCCCGCCATGCCGCGCGGACCTGGGTACGGCGGCCGGCGGCCCGTTCGGCGAAGGAGATCTCCTGGCCCGCGGCGACCTTGTCGTACATCCGGCAGGCGTTGTCCAGGAACCGGGTGCGGCAGGCGGCGATGTCCTCGGCGGCCTCGCTGATCGCGTACAGCATGTACGGGTCGTCCTTGACCTGGGTGCCGACGATCTGCACGCGGTCGCGCTGGTAGGCGAGGCCGTGGGCGAGCGCGCCCTCGGCGATGCCGATCACCGCGGCGGTGATGCCGAGGGGGAACATGCAGGAGAACGGCACGTGGTACATCGGGTCGGTCAGGCCCGCCTCCTTGGGCGCGACGCCGTCGATGACCTTCGCGAACTCGATGACCCGGTAGTCGGGGACGAAGGCGTCCCTGACGACGACGTCCTTGCTGCCGGTCCCCTTCAGGCCCGCGACGTCCCAGGATCCGTCGACGATCTCGTAGTCCGAGCGGGGCAGGATCAGGTGCAGTGCCTCGATCGGCTGCACGGGAGCGCCGTCGGCGTCGCCGAGCAGCCCGCCGAGGAAGATCCAGTCGCAGTGGTCGGTGCCCGAGGAGAACTGCCAGCGTCCGCTGAAGACATAGCCGCCGTCCACCGGCCGCGCCACGCCCATCGGCGCGTAGGGCGAGGCGATCCAGGTGTCGGGGTCGTCGCCCCAGATCTCCTGCTGGACCCTGGGGTCGGCGAAGGCCATCTCCCACGGGTGGACGCCGACGATGCCGGCGACCCAGCCGGTGGAGCCGTCGAGCGCGGCGATCCCCATGACCGCCTCGGCGAACTCGCGCGGGTGCGCTTCCAGCCCGCCGTGCTCCTTGGGCTGCAGCATCCGGATCATCCCGGCGTCGCGCAGCATCCCGGCGGCCTTGTCGTCCAGGCGGCCGAGGCGCTCGTTGGCCGGGCCGAGCGCGGACAGCTCCTCGGCCCGTTCCATGATCGTGTCGAGGACGCGGTCGGTCATCGTTGTCTCCCGTGGACGTGGTGGTCGGCGCTCACGCCGTTTCCTTGTGGCTCAGGAACGCCAGCACCGTCCGCTCCCAGGCGTCCTTCTGCTCGACCATCACCCAGTGACCGCAGTCGGGGAAGATGTGCACTTGGACGTCGGGGATGGTGCGCATCGGCACCAGGGCCATGTCGACGGGGCTGACCCTGTCGTCGCGTCCCCAGGTGATCAGCGTCTTCGCCTTGAGCTTGTGCAGCATCGCCCAGTACGGCGGCGCCTCGGCGGCGTCCGCGGCTCGGAGCGCCGCCGTCATCGCCTCGGTGCCGTACATCCGCCGGGCGCTGGCGAGGGTGTCGGGGTCGGTCGCCTGCTGCCAGCGCTCCTCGATCAGCTCCTCGGTGACGACGGCCGGGTCGTAGACCATCGAGTGCAGCCACCGGATCAGTGCTTCGCGGGTCGGGTGGTCGGTGAACTCCATCAGCAGCCGGATGCCCTCGCCCGGTGCCGGGCTGAAGATGTTGCGGCCGATGCCGCCGATGGTGACCAGCCGCCGCACCCGGTCGGGGTGGGCCAGCGCGACGGTGGCGCCGACGATCCCGCCCATCGAGTTGCCGATCACGTCGACCTGCTGGAGGCCCAGGCCGTCCAGGAACCGGAGCACCGCGCCCGGCGCGGCCAGCATGGGGTGCTCGTCGGTCGGGTCGCTCACGCCGAAGCCGGGGAACTCCAGCACCAGGCAGCGGAAGTGCTCGGCGAGCGCGGCCAGGTTGCCGCGGTAGTTGCGCCAGCCGGTGACGCCGGGGCCCGAGCCGTGCAGCAGCAGGAGGGGCGGGCCGTCGCCGGCCTCGTGGTACCGCAGGACGCCCTGTTCGGTGGCGAGTTCGCGCAATGTCGACTCTCGGGTCGGCTCTGTCGGCATGGCTCCTCGGATCTTGTGAGAACTGCCTTATGCGGGAATAGGGGAACTCAATCAGCGGCGGGCCGAGATCGGTTTCAGGGTGGCCACTGAGTGGAACCCCTGTTCTTCGAGTTCAGGGGGAACGCTCAGCCGGCCGGTCCAGCCGCTCCAACTCCGCTGGTGTGAGTTCGAGGTCGACGGCGGCGAGCGAATCGAGGATGGAGGCGGGGCGGCTCGCCCCGGGAATCGGGATGACGGCCGGTGACTTGTGCAGCTGCCAGGCCAGCGCCACGCGTTGGGCGCTGACCCCGCGGGCGGCCGCGACCTCCTCGAAGGCGCCGCACTGCGAACCGATCCGCTTGGCCTGGCGCATGCCGCCCAGAGGACCCCAGGACAGGAACGCCAGACCGAGCTTTTCGCACAATCCGATCGTGGATTCGGCGCCACGGGTTCGCGGTGAGTATTCGTTCTCGACCGCGACGAGAGCCGTGCCGAGGATCTCGTGGGCTATGCGGATCTGGTCTTCACCGGCGTTGGAGACGCCCACCCGGGAAACGAGCCCCTCGTCGTGCAGTTCTTTCAGAGCGCCCATGCTTTCGGCATAAGGGACCCGGGGGTCCGGCCGGTGGTGCACGTAAAGGGGGAGCGTGTCGAGGCCGAGCCTGCCGAGCGATGCCCGGCAGGCTCGTCGCAGGTGCTCGGGGCTGCCGTCGATCCACCAGGTGTCGGTCTCCGGGAAGCGCAGGTGACCGCCCTTCGTCACCACCAGGACGTGATCGGTGGGCGCGGGATAGAGGGCGAGGGCCTGGGCGACGAACGACTCGTTCACCCCGTACCCGGTCCCGGCCGGGCCGTAGACGTCGGCGGTGTCGATCAGGGTCACGCCCGCGTCGAGGGCGGCGTGCACGGTCCGGATGCCCTGTGCCTCGTCGTACCCGGGGCGCTGGGTCAGCGTCATGGCGCCGAGCCCTATCGCCGACACTCGCAGGTCACCGACCCGGCGGGTGGTCGAGGCGCCCCGGATCACTTGCCCACCGCCGTCCAGCCGCCGTCGACCGGCATGCAGACGCCGGTGGAGAACGTGGCGTCCAGGAGCAGGAACTCGATCGCGCGGGCCATCTCCTCCGGCGTGCACAGCCGGCCGAGCGGCATGCGCGCCTCGGTCTCCGACAGGTCGTAGCCCTGGTCGACCATCTCCTGGACCATGGGGGTCAGCGTGTGGCCGGGGGCGACGCTGTTGACGCGGATGCCCAGAGGAGCCCACTCGATGGCGAGGTTCTGGGTGAGTTGCATGACCGCGGCCTTGGCGACGCCGTAGTCGGCTTGTTTGGCCCACCCCCGGTAGGCCGTCGTGGACGAGACGGTGACGATGGAGGCGGTGTCGGACCGGCCGCCGCCCGCGGCCTTCGGACCGGGAAGCCGGGAGGCGAGGGTGCGGGCGGTGACGAGCGTTCCGATGAGATGGACGTCGAGGACCCGCCTGTAGCCGTCGAGATCCAGCTCCAGCGCGGGCTTGAACGCGCCGCGGATTCCATGGCAGGTCACCAGCCGCGTCGGGGCGCCCGCGCTCCGCGCCGCGGCCTCCCAGGCCGACCGCACCTGCGGTTCGTCGGTGACGTCGACTTCGAACGATCGCGCACGGTCCTCTGGCAGGTCCTCGGCGGGCGGCCGCATGTCCAGGACGGTCACCGCGAGGCCCCTGGCCAGCAGGCGTCGCACGACGGCGAGTCCTATCCCGCTGCTGCCGCCCGTCACGACCGCATGCTCGGTGGGCAAGGGATCAGTGCTCCTTCCGGGTCACGGGCGGGCGGGTGCCCGGCCGCCGATGGCGGTGGTCACGGCTCCGGCGGCGCGCGTGAGCCGCTCGAGCCATGTGGTGATCTGCCGGACGGTCGCCTGCGGGGCCATCCCGAACAGCGCGAGGACCTGGACGACGCCGCCGTCCGGGCCGTGGACGGGGGCGCCGAGCAGCCGGACGTCGTGGCGGCGGCCCGCCGGGAGGTCCTCCGGTTCGTAATGGGGGCCGAGGTGGTCCAGCAGCGCCCCCATCCGGCGGTCCAAGCCGGGCGTCCTGGGGGAGGTGGAGAAGGTGTCCACCTCGTTCCAGACCTCGTCATGGTCGGGGGCCACGAGGGCGAGGGACCAGCGACGTTCGGTGACCCTCTGGAGCATGCGCCGGTAGCGCGCGCCGTCGTCCTCGCTCAGAGGCGTGGTGAGCCGCGACAGCCACGCTTTCTCGGCATCGGGACCGTGACCGGCGACGAAGAGGGCGCCGTAGGGCGGCGTGAAGGGCATCCTCCGTCCGATGTGGCCCCGCACGGTGTTCTGCTGGGTGCCCGCACCGGCGATGATGACGATCTCGTCGGCGACGACGGCCTGGGCGTAGCACTCCAGTTGGAGATCGGCCGAGACCTGTTCCAGGTGGGGGCGGGCGGCGTCGGCGACGCGCAGATGGTTGAGCAGATCGGCCTCGAACGGGGCGACGAGCGCTCCCGGGGAGAAGCCGCCGTAGCCGCCCTGGAAGAACAGCAGCGGTGACGTCGGATTGGTGATGCCGAGGTCGCGGACCCGCCCGAGGACGATGTAGTGGTCGCCGGCGTCGAAGGTGTCGTGGAACTCGCAGTCGATCCAGGCGACCGCGTCCTGCAGCAAAGGGGCGCCCGTGGGTGCGGGGCGCCACGCGACTCCGGCGAACTTGTCCCCGGATTTGGCGGCGAACTGGCGGCAGATCCGTTCCTGGCCGACGGCCAGCACGTTGACGCAGAAGGAGCCGGCCGTGCGCAGCCGTGCGAAGGTGTTCGACGTGCGGTCGGGGAGGAAGGCGACGAGGGGCGGGTCCAGGGACACCGAGGTGAAGGATCCGACGACCATGCCGACCGGGCCTCCGTCGTCGGCGATCGCGGTGATGACGGCCACGCCCGTGGGGTAGTGGCCCAGGACCTCGCGGAACCGGCGCGTGTCGAAGGCTCCGGCTGGGGCGGTCACCGGGCGTCTCCCATCGCGCGTCCGGTCGGCCCGGCCGGGGCAGGGGCCGGTGCGCCCAGGTGCTCGCGCAGCGTGGCGCCGGTGTACTCCTTGCGGAAGAGGCCACGGTCCTGGAGACGGGGAACGACCTCCTGGACGAAGTCGTCCAGCCCTTGGGGCAGGTCCGCGGGCATCAGGTTGAAACCGTCCGCCGCGCCCGTCTCGAACCAGTCGGCCAGGTCGTCGGCGATCTGATCGGGCGTGCCGACGATGGAGCGGTGCCCGGTGCTCAGCCCGATGCGCTGCGCGACTTGCCGCAGCGTGAGCTTCTCCTCCTCGGCCATGGCCATGAACAGCGCGGGTCGCGAGACGCCGGCGTGCGGCGGCAGGAGGGCGCGCACATCCGGGAACGGTTCGTCCAGGTCGTAGACCGTGAAGTCGATCCCGCCGAACATCTGCTGCATGAACGCCAGCGTGGCCTCCGGGCGGACCAGCGCACCGAGCTCGGCGGCCAGCTCGCGCGCCTCCCGGAGGGTCCTGCCGATGATCGGCGTGATGCCGGGCATCACCGCGATGGCTCCCGGCGCCCGCCCCTTCGCGGCGGCCAGCTCCCGCATCCTGGAGACGAAGGCGGCGGAGTCACCGCGGTCGAACTGCGTGGTGAAGACCATGTCCGCGAAGGTGGCCGCCAGGTCCATCCCGGTGGGGGAGGAGCCGGCCTGCACCAGCAGCGGCCACCCCTGCGGCGACCGCGGGATCGTCAGGGGGCCGCGGACGTCGAAGTACTTGCCGTGGTGGTCGGCCTGGTGGATGCGGTCGAGCGCGGCGTACACGCCGGCGTCCCGGTCCAGGACGCGGGCGTCGTCCTGCCAGCCGTCCCACAACCGGGTCACGACCTCGACGAACTCGCGGCACCGCTCGTAGCGGGCCTCGTGCTCGGGCAGCTCCGCGGTGCCGAAGTTGCCCGCGGCCGCCGCTATCGCCGTGGTGACGATGTTCCATCCCGCGCGTCCGCCGCTCAGGTGATCCAGGGTGGCGAACTGGCGGGCCACGGTGAAGGGCTCGCCGTACGTCGTCGAGCCCGTGCCGACCAGCCCGATGCGGGAGGTCACGGCCGACAGGGCGGACAGCACGGCGATCGGGTCGGGGCGCTCGGTCGCGTCCGTTCCGATCGAGGTGCTCAGGTTGAGGGCGTCCGCGATGAACACCGCGTCGAGCTTGCCCTCCTCGGCCACCTGGGCGACGCGCGCCCAGTGGCCCAGCGTGTGCACGTGCTCGGGGGCGGTCCGCGGTGATCGCCACACCGACTGCGCGGCGCCCAGTCCTTGGGCGAAGACCGCGAGATGCATCTGACGGCCACTGTTCTTCATGGAATCTCCCTGTGCGCCATGGGGCGGGTGCCGGGGGCGGTGCGTCAGGTGGCGGCTTCGCCCGCCGCGTGCCGCATGGCGATGTAGGCGAAGGCGATGGCCGGCCCGATGGTGGCGCCGGCACCGGCGTACTCGTTGCCCATCACCGACGCCGAGACGTTCCCCGTGGCGTAGAGCCCGTCGATGACGGTGCCGTCGTGACGGAGCACCCGTGCGTGTTCGTCGCTGACCAGCCCGCCCTTGGTGCCGAGGTCGCCGGCCTCGATCCGGATGGCGTAGTACGGGCCGGACTCGATCTCGTCGAGGTTGGGGTTCGGCAGTGACGGGTCGCCGTAGTAGTGGTCGTAGACGCTGTCGCCCCGCCCGAAGTCCTCGTCGCGGCCGTTGCGGGCGAACCGGTTGAACCGGTCGACGGTCGCCCGCAGGGCCTCGGGCGGCACTCCGATCGCGCGGGCGAGACCGTCGAGAGTGTCGGCCTTGCAGACCAGACCGCTCGCGTACCACTCCGGCGGGAACTTCTGCCCGGGCATGATGCCCGCGAACTGGTAGCGGCGTTGCGCCTTCGCGTCGATGATCTCGTACGCCGGCACGTGCCCGCCCTCGAGCTGGGCGTGGACGAAGTTGACGTAGGGGGCGGCCTCGTTGGTGAACCGCTCGCCCCTCTGGTTCACGATGACCATCGCCGGTATGCAGCGTTCGGAGACGAGCGGGTAGACGACCCCGTCGGGTTGCTTGATCGAGGGCATCCACCACGCGTCGTCCATCAGGTCGAGTGCGGCACCGGCCCGCTCGCCGCTCCGGTGCCCGTCGCCGGTGTTGGTCGCGGCGCCCGCGCTGAGGTCCTCCTGCCCGAGTTCGGGCAGGTGCTCCTTGCGCAGTTCCGGGTCGTGGTCGAAACCGCCGGTGGCCAGCAGGACGCCGCGCCGGGCGCGGACGCGCCGCGGGCGGCCCTCGCGCTCGACGACGGCGCCGGTGACCCTGCCGTCCTCGATGACCAGCTCGGTGACGGGGGCGTTCAGCCACAGCGGGATGCGCAGGTCCTTCATCGTCAGCCGCAGCCTGGTGACCAGCGCACCACCGAGCGACTTCATGTGCCGCCGCCGGACGAGGTTGCTGGCGACGCGCCAGACCGCCAGCCGCAGTGCCCATCGGCCGGACCAGGTGCGCTTGTAGAACATCAGCTGCCGCCCCTCCGATCCGGTGAACCACAGGCCCATGGGGGAGGGGAGGTTGCCGGGGAGCAGGAACCGCTCGTCCGGGCCGAGCAGGCGGGCGTCGATCGGCCGGGGTTCGATGGTGCGTCCCCGGGGCCGGCCGCCCGGCGCCTCCGGGTGATAGTCCGAATAGTCGGGACACCAGGTGAAGGACATGTGCCGGCTGACCCGGTGCAGCATGGCGAGCGCGTCGGGGCCGTGCTCGATGTAGGCGTCCAGCCGCGCCTCCGGCACCCGGTCGCCGACGACGGCCTTGAGGTAGCGCTTGACGTCCGCCGGGTCGTCGTCCCGGCCGATCGCCTTCAGCGTCGGATTGCCCGGGATCCAGATCCCGCCGCCGGACAGCGCGGTCGAGCCGCCGAAGAAGGCGGCCTTCTCCACCACCAGCGCGGAAAGGCCGGCGTCGTGGGCCGCGATGGCCCCGGCCATCCCGCCGGCGCCGCTCCCGGCCACCAGGATGTCGACCTCGTGGTCCCACTCCGAGGTGCTGGATGTCATGAAGGCCTCCGGTCGAGATCGTGGACGGCGGACGCGCCGCTCGCGGACGGCTGGACGAGTCGCGATGGTCCGGTTCCGGGCGAAGAGCTCACGGGCGTGCGGCAGGACCCGGGTCGCGGTGCGCGACCGTCGGCGCCCGGCCAGGCGCCGATTCTGCGCCGGGGCGGCGGCCTGCGGGCGATCGCCTCCCGCCCAATGGAACACCTCCCGTTCCGCCGCGGAACGGCCGGCGGCGTGGCGCTCAGATCGTGTTCCGGCCGCTGGAACACGCTCGGGAGGAGGCGCAGGGTGGTGGATAGCGTCCGGATCCAGCGTCATGGCCGCCGACGGTGCGGGTCATCCGTGACGCGTCGAGCGGGAGGAGCTTGCGTGCGAGCGACCAGGACGTCCCCGGCATCGGCGTCGCGGCTCGATGGCGGCGCGACCGAGACGGACGTGCTCATCGTGGGCAGCGGATGCGCCGGTGCGAGCGCGGCGGTCGAAGCCGCCAGCACCGGCGCGGAGGTCCTCGTCGTGGACGCCGCCGGCGGGTGGGGTGGAGCGACCGCCATGTCCGGCGGCGAGATCTACCTCGGCGGCGGCACGCCCCTGCAGAAGGCCTGCGGTTTCGACGACACCCCGGAGGCCATGTACGCCTTCCTGAAAGCCGCCACCGGACCGGCCCCCGACGAAGCGAAGCTCGCCGTCTACTGCGAGCAGAACCTGGAGCACTTCGACTGGCTCGTGGACTGCGGCGTCCGGTTCGAACCGAAGCTCTGGACGGAGCCGTCATGGGAGGCCCCGACCGGATACGGCCTGATGTACACCGGTGGTGAGAACGCCCACCCGTTCACCGACGTCGCGCCGCCGGCGCCGCGCGGCCACGTCCCGCACATGGAGGACAAGAGGCCCGGCGAGAGGTCCGCCGGGTGGGTTCTGCTGAAGCACCTGGTCGAGACGGCGATGCGCGCCGGCGCGGAGTTCCGCTACGACACCCGCGTCGAGAGGCTGGTGCTCGACGACGGCGATGTCGTCGGAGCGGAGGTCGTCTCCTTCGGGGAACGGTCGTTCATCCGGGCCCGGCGCGGTGTCGTCCTGGCGGCGGGCGGTTTCGCGGCCGACCCCTCGATGCTGGACCAGTACGCGCCGAAGCTGGCCGGCAACATGCTGATCGGGACCGACCACGACGATGGCAGCGGCATCCGCATGGCCCAGGCGGTCGGTGCGGCCGTCCGCCACATGGAGGCGGGCCAGACGTCCTTCCCCGCCGACCCCGCACTGCTGTGCCGCTCCCTGCTCCTGGACGCCCGCGGCCGCCGCTTCATCAACGAGGACACCTATCCCGGCCGCGTGGGGCAGGCATCCCTCTTCCAGCAGGACCGGCAGGTGTTCCTGCTCTACGACGACGCGATCAACGCGGAGGTGGAGCGGTTCACCGGCATGCCCGCCACGCCGACGTGGGTCTCCGACGACCTCGCGGAACTCGAGGACCTGATGGGCGTCGCCCGGGGCGTGCTGGCCGGCACCGTCGAGCAGTACAACGCCGGCGCCGGGAAGGGCGAGGACCCGCTCTGCCACAAGTCCGCACGATGGCTCAAGCCCGTCGCGCCTCCGTACGGCGTCCTCGACCTCCGTGGTGCGCCGTTCGGGGTCTTCACCATCGGCGGCCTGCACACCTCATCCGACGGCGAGGTGCTGACCCCGGACGGAGAGCCGATCCCGGGGCTCTTCGCCGCCGGACGCACCGCCAGCGGCATCCCCTCCTGGGGCTACTGCAGCGGCACCTCCCTGGGAGACGCGAGCTTCTTCGGCCGTCGCGCCGGGAAGACGGCGGCGGCGCGATGACGGCCGCTGCCGTGCCGCCGATCTACGACCTCGGCGAGCTCCACCATGTCGGCATCGTCGTCACCGACCTCGAAGAGGCCGCCGAAACGATCCGGCGCGTCCACGAGGTGCCGGTCACGCTCTTCGACGAGACGGCCTACGCGTGCCGGATCGACGGCGTCGAGCACAGGACGATCCAGCGGATCGGGCTCTCGGCCGCCGGTCCGCCCCATGTCGAACTGCTCCGGGCCGTTCCCGGGTCACCGGTCTGGACGCCCGCTCCCGGCATCCACCACATCGGCTTCGTCGTGGACGACGTCCCCGCGGCGTCCGCCGAACTCGCCCGCCGCGGCGCCCGGCTGTGGATGGCCGGGGTGAAGGACGGCCGGGCCCCGGCGGGCACGTGCTACCACCGAGACCCCCTCGGACAGGTGATCGAACTCCTCGACCGCGCCACGGCGGCCGGCCTGGCCGGACGCATCCGCCCCTGACCGCTTCCTCTCTCCAAGGAGATACATTGCCCCGGGTCATTTACGCGCGCAGCGTGCACGACGACGCCGAGATCAACGCCTGCATCGAGGTGCTGAGAAGCGGCCCCTACGGTCTAAAGATCGGCAAGAACGTCGCCGAGATGGAGCGGCGCGTCGCCGAGCTGTACGGCAAGCGGCTCGGCCTCATGTGCAACTCCGGATCGTCGGCCATCTACCTGGCCCTGGAACTGCTGGACCTGCCCAAGGGCGCGGAGGTCATCACCTCGCCGCTGACCTTCTCCACCGATGTCGCCCCGATCGTCCGCGGCGGCTGGGTGCCGGTCTTCGTCGACGTCGAGCCCGACACCTACAACGTCGATCCCGCGAAGATCGAGGAGATGGTCACCGACCGGACCCGTGCCCTGCTGATCCCGAACCTGGCGGGCAACGCCCCGGACTGGGACGCGATCCGCGACATCGCCGACCGCCACGGCCTGAAGGTCATCGAGGACTCCTGCGACTGCATCGGGACCACGCTGCGGGGGACGAGGACCGGGAGCCGCACCGACATCACCGTGACCAGCTTCGCCATGGCGCACATCATCACCTGCGCCGGCAACGGCGGCATGGTCTGCCTCGACGACGAGAAGCTGCGCGACAAGGGCCTGATGCTGCGCCGCTGGGGCCGCCGCTCGGAACCGCACCTGTTCGGCTCCGCGGGCGCCGGCCGGGTGTTCCGCGAGGACCTCGACGGCGTCGCCTACGACAACGACTTCATCTTCGACGTCCTGCCGTGGAACTTCGAGCCGTCCGAGCTCGGCGCCGCCTTCGGGCTGGAGCAGTTGAAGAAGCTGGACAAGAACTACCGGCGCCGTGCGGAGATCTTCGAGGCGTTCACCGGGGCGTTCGGTGCCTACCCCTCCCTCTTCCGCCTGCCGCGGCGGCTTCCCGACTTCCACACCGCCTGGCTCTGCTACCCCGTCACCGTACGGCCGGACGCCGGCTTCCAGCGCTCCGACCTGCAGGAGCATCTGGAAGCCGCGGGCATCGACACCCGCACCGTGTGGAGCGGGAACGTCACCCGCCACCCCATGATGCGGGGCGTCGAGTACCGCACCCCGCCCGGCGGGCTCCCCAACGCGGACGAGGTGTTCGAGCGCGGCATGTCCCTCGGCATGAGCCACGGCATGAGCGACGAGGAACTCGACCACGTCGTCAAGACCGTGCACGAGTTCGCCGCACGGCACGCTCCGGCGACCACCGGCCGATGACGACCCGGGCGGGCAGGACCCGCGTCCTCCTCACGGGGGCGACCGGGAACTGGGGTCGCGCCATCCTCCGCGAGTTCGCCGAGCGGGCGGACCGCTTCGAGGTGATCGCGCTCGTCCTGCCCACCAGGAACGATCTCGCCGCCATAGGCGCCTTCCGCGCCATGGAGAACCTGCGCGTCGTGACCGGCGACCTCACCGAGTACGCGGACGTCGAACGCTGCGTCAGGGACGCCGACGTCGTCCTGCACGCCGGCGCCGTCGTCTCGCCGTTCGCCGACGACCATCCCGAGCTCGCGCACCGGGTCAACGTCGGCGGCGCGAGGAACATCATCCGAGCCGTCAAGGCCCGGAAGGATGCGGCCGGCGTCGGCGTGGTGATGATCGGGTCCATCGCCGAGACGGGGGACCGCAACCCGCCGCACCACTGGGGCCGCGTCGGCGATCCGTTACGCGCCGCCCGGTACGACGAGTACGCGCAAAGCAAGATCATCGCGGAGCGGGAGCTGATCGAGTCGGGGCTGCCCCGCTGGGCCTGGCTGCGGCAGACCGGGATCTTCCATCCGGGCGTGCTCCGGATCCGCGACCCGATCATGACCCACTCGCCCTTCGCCGGCGTCATGGAGTGGGTGTCGGCCGAGGACGCGGCCCGCCTCATGGCGGGCATCTGCGAGGACGGCGTCCCCGAGGAGTTCTGGGGCGGCGTCTACAACATCGGAGGCGGCGAGGACTGGCGGCTCACCAACTGGGAGCTGCAGACGCGGATGACCGGTGCGCTGGGCGTGCGGGACGTCCGGAAGTGGTACGAGCGCAACTGGTTCGCCACCCGCAACTTCCACGGCCAGTGGTACACCGACTCCGACCGCCTCCAAGAGCTCGTGCCGTTCCGCCGCGACACCTTCGACGCCGCGCTGGCCCGCGCCATCGCGGCCAACCCGCGGCTGAAACTGGCCGGGCGTGTACCGGCGTGGGCGGTGAAGAACCTCGTCATCAAACGCCTTGCGCTTCGGCCGCGCGGCACGATGCGGTTCATCCGCGACGGCGACGAAGAGAAGATCGCCGCGTACTTCGGGTCGCGCCGCGAGTGGGAGGCGATCGGCGACTGGTCCACCTTCCATCCGCCCGCCCCCTCCCGGAGCCCGGTCCGCCTCGACCACGGATATGACGAGGACAAGCCCCCGTCCTTGTGGTCTCTCGCCGACATGAGAGAGGCCGCGGCGTTCCGCGGCGGCCGGGTCCTCTCCGAGGACATGGTGACCGGTGCCGTCGCGGTGCCGCTGAGCTGGCGATGCGCCCTGGGCCACACCTTCTCGGGCAGTCCCCGGCTCGTCCTCACCGCCGGCCACTGGTGCCCGGTCTGCGTGAAGGACACCGCGGGGTACGCCGAGCAGGCCGAGCACAACCGATTCCTGGCCCAGGTCGAGGGCGGCGTCGGGGACGGCTCCCCGACCTGAAACCGTCGAGCCCCGCCAACGCGGAGCGCTCCACCAAGAAGCCAGACGTGGGGTGCGCCTCCGGTCGCCCGCGCGCGGAAACCTCACGATGTTTCTCCGGCATGCGGGGGTGAGAGAGCGCCCGGCCCGTGTCCGTCTCGGCG
>NZ_JBEYYT010000221.1:0-15322 GCF_040645715.1 Spirillospora sp. NPDC046719
GAGATCTACACCAGAACCGGCACACTCTTTCCCCCCCCGACGCTCTTCCGATCTGCCCCTCGTCGAACGCCCGCCGCGCCGCCGCGACGGCGCGGTCGACGTCGGGGACGCCCGCCGCGGCCACGCGGGCCAGCGGGCGCTCGGTGTGGGGCGAGACCACCTCGATGCGCCGGGGGGTGCCGGGAGTGGTCCATTCGCCGCCGATGAACAGGTCTTTCCGCTCGTCCATGGACGCTCCTTTTCCGGAAACGCGCCCTTGCGGCCCGGTCCGTGCCGTGTTATCCAGGTCATGTTAGTCAGTCGATGAACATCGTGACCAGGTGTCGTCGGACACGAACTCAGAACGGAAGGATCGGCTATGGCGCGCTCCGGGAAACCGGTGGAGGCCAGCTGGACCGGGCGGGTTCCGGAGATGGGCACCCGCCTCGTGTCGTACGAGGACTCGATCTCGCCGGAGTTCTACGAGCTGGAACGCGAGGCGGTCTTCCGGCGGGCGTGGCTCAACGTCGGCCGGGTCGAGCAGCTGCCCCGAAAGGGGAGCTACTTCACCAAGGACATCGAGGTCGCCAAGACCTCGCTCATCGTCGCGCGCGGTCTCGACGGCCGGGTCCGCGCCTTCCACAACGTGTGCCGCCACCGCGGCAACAAGCTGCTGTGGGGCGAGACTCCCAGGGACGAGACCAAGGGCGTCTGCCGCGAGTTCATGTGCAAGTACCACGGCTGGCGGTACGGCCTGGACGGCTCGCTGAAGTTCGTTCTCCAGGAGGAGGAGTACTTCGACTTCGACAAGGCCGAATTCCCGCTGGTCCCGGTGCACTGCGAGGTCTGGGAAGGGTTCGTCTTCGTCAACCTGGCCGACGAACCCGGCCGGTCTCTCCTCGAATTCCTCGGACCGATGGTGCGGGGCCTGGAAGGCTACCCGTTCCATCTGCTCACCGAGCGCTACGCGTTCAAGGCGAACCTCCTGAGCAACTGGAAGATCTTCCTCGACGCGTTCCAGGAGTACTACCACGCGCCGATCCTGCACTCGCAGCAGCAGGTGCCGTCGCTGCGGAGCTTCCAGACCGGCTTCAAGGTCCCGCACTTCCAGATGGACGGCCCGCACCGGCTCATCAGCACGGGCGGCTGGAAGGGCGTGCCCCGGCACATGACGCCGCCGGACCAGATGTACCCGATCGAGCACGTCACCGAGTCCGGTCTCATGGGCCCCTGGGAGCGCCCGGACATCCCCGAGCTCGACCCCGCCCACCTGCCGGCCGGGCTCAATCCCGGCGGGCTCGACCCGTGGTCGATCTCGAACTTCCAGATCTTCCCCAACTTCGTGATCCTGGTCTACGAGCGGGGCTGGTACCTCACGTACCAGTACTGGCCGACGTCCCATAACACGCACATGTGGGAGATGTCGTACTACTTTCCGCCGTCGCGGAGCGCCAGCGAGCGGATCCGCCACGAGGTCACCGCGGTCGTGTCCAAGGAGGCCGGCCTCCAGGACGCGGGCACCCTCGACGGGACCCAGATGGGCCTGGAGTCCCGGGTGGTCGGCGCGTACCCGCTGTGCGACCAGGAGGTGACGGTCCGGCACCTGCACAAGGTCGTCGACGACTGGGTGCGGTCGTACCTGCGGGACGGGAAGAGGGTGCCGGCGTGAGCGACCGGATGCTGCCGGAGGAGTTCGCCGAGTGCGAGCCCTTCGCCGAGAAGTGGTGCATCGCGACCGAGGCGGCCCGGTACGCCGAGCGGCTGAAGAGCACCGTGGCGGAGATGCAGGTGTTCTACGACGCGATGTACCCCCGGGTGCGCGACGCGATGGCGCACCTGGACGAGTTCTCGCTGCACGAACTGCCCGAGCGGGAGCTGAACCTGCTCCACCTCGTCTACTCGCTGATCATGGTGTCGCTGCCCGTCGAGGTCTGGCAGCAGCCCAAGGTGATCGACTCCGGCACCGCCTACTTCGACCGCTACCTGGAGCCCGCGCCGTGACGAGGACGATCGCCTGCGTCCCCCTCACCGCCGCGGTCGGCGCCGAGGTCGGCGGCGCCGACGCCGAGCGGCTGGTCCGCGACGGCGCGATGGCCGGGGCGGTCATGGAGGCGCTGGAGCGGTACGGCGTCCTGGTCTTCCGCGGCCTCCACCTCGGCCCGGAGGACCAGGTCGCCTTCGCGCGGCGGCTCGGCGAGATCGACTACGAGCGGGGCCACCACCCCGTCCGGGGGATCTACCGCGTGACCCTCGACAAGGCGAAGAACGCCTCGGCCGACCACCTGAAGGCCACCTTCGAGTGGCACATGGACGGCTGCACGCCGCTCCACGGCGAGCCGCCGCAGAAGGCCACCGTCCTCAGCGCGAAGCAGGTGGCGGCGGGCGGCGGGGAGACGGAGTTCGCCAGCACCTACGCCGCCTACGAGGAACTGAGCGAGGAGGAACGCGAACGGTACGGCTCCCTCCGCGTCGTGCACACGCTTGAGGCGTCGCAGCGCCGCGTCCACCCCGACCCCACGCCCGAGCAGCTCGAACGGTGGCGGGAACGGCCGGCGTCGACGCACCCGCTGGTGTGGACGCGCCGCACCGGACGGAGGTCGCTGGTCGTCGGCGTCCATGCCGATCACGTCGTCGGGATGGACGCCGGCGAAGGCCGGAGGCTGCTGGACGACCTGCTCGGCCGGACGACGTCGCCCGGCCGCGTCTACCGCCACGAGTGGTCGGTAGGGGACACCGTCATCTGGGACAACACGGGCGTGGTGCACCGCGCCGCGCCCTACCCGCCGGACTCGCCGCGCGAACTGCTCCGCACGACCGTGTTCGGGGACGAGCCGATCCGGTGAGAGGCCGCGCGCCGCCCGCCGGCCGGCGCCCCGGACTCAGTCGGAGCCCCCGGCGACGACCTCGGCGTCGGCCGGCCGGCGGTCCCCTTCCAGGGCGCGGATCTCGCGCTCGATGACCGCGACCGTCTCCGCGTGGCCGACGTCGAGGTCGAACCCCTCCTCGATGTGCAGGAAGCGGGAGATGCCGGTCATGAAGAGGATCAGCGAGACGGGCGGCCACCGCTCCGGATCGACGCCGTAGCCGTCGAGCACGTCCGACAGCGTCTCGAGCTGGAGCGTCCGGAACGTCCGCGAGTACGCGGCGATCTCCGCGCGGATGGCCTTGCGGTGGTTGGCCAGCGCGATGAACTCCATGGTGAGCGCGTTGCTCGAGTAGTCGTGGGTCAGTTCCCAGAGGGCCCACAGCGGCTGGGGCGACCGCAGCGCCCGCCTGAGCCGCTCCAGGCTCCGCTCGGCGCCGCGCCGGAAGAGTTCGACGAACAGGTTGTCCATCGTCCCGAAGTAGTAGAAGACCAGCGCGTTGTTGAGCCCCGCCTTCGCGCCGAGGCGGCGGGTGGTGACGGCCGCGTAGCCCTCCTCGAGCATGAGCTCCTGGGCGGCGTCGAGCAGCGCGGTACGGGTGGCCGAGTCGTCGACGGGGCTCCGCCGTGCCGGCATGCGCGTCCTCCCTCTGGGTTTCGGAAAGCCTCTCCAGTATGGCCTCGGTCCGTCGCGGCCCGGGTCTTGCCCCGGGCCCGGCGCCCATGTTAGTCATGTGGCCAAAGGATGTTAGTCGATTGACTAGCATCGCTGCCGCGAGCCAGGGGCGGTGCCGGTGGGGTTCGCCCCGTCGTCGGAGTCGCCTGCGAGCGAGGAAGGACGGAGCGATGCCGCATACCGAGGGTCAGCGGCCTCGGGTGGCCGTCGTCACGGGCGGGGCGTCGGGCATCGGCGAGGCCGCCTGCCGCCGCCTGGCCGAGCGGGGCCACCGCGTCGCCGTGCTCGACCTCGACGGCGACGGCGCGGACCGGGTCGCCAAGGAGCTGCGCGCGGCCGGGGCCGAGGCGCTCGGGCTCGCCGCCGACGTCACCGACCGCCCCGCCCTCGGCGCCGCGTTCGCCGAGGCCCGGTCGGTGCTCGGGCCGACGGGGATCCTCGTGACCAGCGCCGGCCTCGTCGCGTTCGACCGGTTCGAGGACATCACGCCCGAGCGGTGGGACCGCCTCGTCGGCGTGAACCTCACCGGCACCTTCAACTGCTGCCAGATGGCCCTGCCCGACATGGTCGCGGCCGGCTGGGGCCGCATCGTCACCATCTCCTCGTCCAGCGCCCAGCGGGGCTCGCCGGACATGGCGCACTACGCCGCGGCCAAGGGCGGCGTGATCGTGCTGACCAAGTCCCTGGCCCGCGCCTACGCCTCGCACGGCATCACGGTCAACAGCATCCCGCCGTCCGGGATCGAGACGCCGATGCAGCACCGCTCCCAGGCGGAGGGGCACCTGCCCGCCAACGAGACGATGGCCGCGGCCATCCCGCTCGGCCGCCTCGGCACGCCGGACGACACCGCCGCGGCGGCGGCCTTCCTCGCCTCCGAGGAGGCCGGCTTCATCACCGGGCAGGTCCTCGGCGTCAACGGCGGGTCGGTCCTGTGACGCCGGCCGCCGCGCCCCGGATGGGGCCGCTGCCGATCGCCGAGTGGGCCGAGGAGGAGCGCGAGCTGCTCCGCGGCAACATGGCGCGCGCCGACCGCTACCTGACCGGTGCCGCCGACGCGCCGCCCGTGCCGTCGATCCTCGGCCTGTTCGCCCGGCACCCCCGGCTCGGCGCGCCCTGGCTGGCGTTCAGCGGCACGCTGCTCGACGACGGCACCCTCGACCCCCGCGACCGCGAACTGCTGATCCTGCGCGTCGGGCACCGGACGGGCTGCCGCTACCAGTGGGCGCAGCACACCGGCATGGCGAAGGCCGCAGGACTGCGGCCCGAGCAGATCGCCGCGCTCCGCGACGGCGCCGAGGCCGGGAACTGGTCCGAGCGCGACCGCGACGTCCTGCGCGCCGCCGACCAGCTCGTGGACGCGCACACCATCGACGACGCGCTCTGGGAGCGCCTGGCCGGCCGCTTCGACGAGCGGCAGCTCCTCGAACTGCTCTTCGTCGTGGGCGGCTACGTCTGCCTGGCCATGGTCCTCAACAGCGTCGGGCTGGAGCCGTCGAGCGGCCCGGACCCCGGCGCCGAACCCGCCACCGGCCCTTCCGGCGCGTCCGCCCAGTGACCGCACCCCCCGAAGGAGGAGGACCATGCCGCGTTTCCCCAAACCACCGGAAGGCAGCTGGACCGAGCACTATCCCGGACTCGGCACGGACCCGGTGTCCTACGAGGACTCGATCACGCCCGAGTTCTACGAGCGCGAGAAGGACGCGATCTTCAAGCGGGCCTGGCTGAACGTCGGACGGGTGGAGCAGCTCCCGCGCAAGGGCAGCTACTTCACCAAGGACGTCGACGCCGCGCACGCGTCGATCATCGTGCTGCGCGACAAGGAGGGGAAGGTCCGGGCCTTCCACAACATCTGCCGCCACCGCGGGAACAAGCTCGTCTGGTCCGACGATCCGAAGCGGGAAACGGCGGGCTTCTGCCGCCAGTTCACCTGCAAGTACCACGGCTGGCGGTACGACCTCGACGGCGCGCTGACCTTCATCCAGCAGGAGGGTGAGTTCTTCGACGTCGACAAGGGCCGGTACGGCCTCGCGCCGGTGCACTGCGACGTCTGGGCCGGTTTCGTCTTCGTCAATTTCGCGCGGGAGCCGGAGCAGTCGCTGCGCGAGTTCCTCGGCCCGATGGTGACCGCGCTCGACGGCTACCCGTTCGAGAAGCAGACCGCGCGCTTCGGCTACACCACCACGATCCATGCGAACTGGAAGCTGTACATGGACGCGTTCGCGGAGTTCTACCACGCGCCCGTCCTGCACGCGAAGCAGTCGCCGGAGAAGTACTCCGCGGCCGCGCAGCAGGCCGGGTTCGAGGCGCCGCACTACCAGATCGACGGCCCGCACCGGATGGTGAGCACGTCCGGTGTCCGCTTCTGGGAAATGGACTCGGAGCTGGTCAAACCGATGGAGATCCTGACCCGCAGCGGGCTGTTCGGCCCCTGGGACCGGGTCGACCTCGGCGAGATGCCGCCCGGCGTCAACCCGGCGAAATGCGACCCGTGGGGGCTGGACTCCTTCCAGCTCTTCCCGAACTTCGTGATCCTCATCTGGAGCCAGGGCTGGTACCTGACGTACCACTACTGGCCGACGTCGTACAACACGCACATCTTCGAGGGCAACGTCTACTTCGTGCCGGCGACCGGCGTCCGCGAGCGCATCGCCCAGGAAATGGCGGCGGTGACGTTCAAGGAATTCGCGCTCCAGGACTCCAACACGCTGGAGGCCACGCAGATGATGCTCGAGACCCGGTACATCGACCGCTTCCTTCTCAACGACCAGGAGATCCTCTGCCGGCACCTGCACAAGGCCGTGGCGGACTGGGTCGACGACCACGAGGGGGCCCGCAAGTGAGCGCGCTGCTGCCCGCGGAATTCGCCGATCTCGAGCCGTTCGCCGCGAAATGGTGCCTCGCCACCGAGCACGAGCGGTACGGCACCCGGCTGGCCGGCACGACGGAGGAGATGCAGGCGTTCTACGACGCCGTCGTGCCCCGCGCCGAGGAGGCCATGGCCTACCTCGAAGGGCTCCCGTTCGACGCGCTGCCCGACGACGCGGTGAACCTCCTGCACCTGCTGTACTCGATGATCCAGGTGTCCTTCCCGGTCGAGGTGTGGCGCCAGCCCCGCGTCCCGGACAGCGGGTCGTCGAGCTTCGACTGCGTCGTCGAGCCCGTGCCGTGACGGCACCGGCCGAGGAGTCCGCGCCGACCGAGGCGTCCGGCGCGTCCGGGGCGCCGATCGTGCTGCGGGCCCGCCGGTGGGCGGACGTCGACGCGGGGCAGGTCCGGTCGCCGGCGGTGATCGTGGTGGCGGGGAACCGCATCGCCGCGGTGAACCCCGCCGAGGTCCCCGCCGGGGCGGCCGAGATCGACCTCGGCGACGTGACGCTGCTGCCCGGCCTGATGGACATGGAGCTCAACTTCCTGATCGGCGGCCCCGAGACGCCGACGGGCCTGCCGCTGCCGATGCACGGGGTCCAGGACGACCCGGCGTACCGCTCGATCCGGGCGACCCTCAACGCCCGCACGACGCTGCTCGCCGGGTTCACCACCGTCCGCAACCTCGGCCTGATGGTCAAGACGGGCGGGTACCTCCTGGACGTCGCGGTGCAGCGCGCCATCGACCAGGGATGGGTGGAAGGTCCGCGCGTCATCCCGGCGGGACACGCGGTCACCCCGTACGGCGGCCACCTCGACCCGACCGTCTTCCAGCGCCTGGCGCCGGGGATCATGCCGCTGAGCATCGGGGAGGGCATCGCCAACGGGGTGGGCGAGGTGCGCGCGTGCGTCCGCTACCAGATCCGGCACGGCGCCAAGGTGATCAAGGTGTCGGCGTCCGGCGGGGTGATGTCGCACAGCACGGGTCCCGGCTCCCAGCAGTACTCCGACGAGGAGCTGGCGGCCATCGCCGACGAGGCGCACCGGGCGGGCGTCCGCGTCGCCGCGCACGCGGTGGGGGACCGGGCGGTGCGGGCGTGCGTGCGTGCGGGCATCGACTGCGTCGAGCACGGCTTCCTGGCCAGTGAGGAGACCCTTCGGTTGATGGCCGAGCACGGCACGTTCCTGGTGTCGACGACCTACCTGACCGACGCGATGGACATCGAGCGGGCGGCGCCGGAGCTGCGGAAGAAGGCGGCCGAGGTCTTCCCGCGCGCCAGGTCGATGCTGCCCAAGGCCATCGCCGCCGGGGTCAGGATCGCCTGCGGCACCGACGCCCCGGCCGTCCCGCACGGAGACAACGCCAAGGAGCTCGTCGCGCTGGTGGCACGGGGCATGACCCCGATGCAGGCGCTGCGGGCCGCGACCGTCACCAGCGCGGAGCTGGTCGAGCTCGACCATGAGCTCGGCCGCCTGAAGGAGGGCTGCCTCGCCGACGTCATCGCCGTCCCCGGCGACCCGTCGCGGGACATCGCCGTCACCCAGGACGTGCGGTTCGTCATGAAGGACGGCCGCGTCTACAAGAACGTCCGAGCAACGCCCGAGCAACGCAGTCATCGAACGGAGCGCACATGTCCGGCGGCGTGATGATCGTCGAATCGGCCCCCTCGTCCGACCGGGACACCCCGGCCTACCACGACTGGTACCAGAACACCCACATTCCCGAGATGCTGCGGATCGAGGGCTTCGTCTCCGCCCGGCGGCTGGAGCCGCTCGACGGCGGCGGCCTCGTCGTGATCTACGAGATCGAGGGCGATCCGGAGAAGGCCAGGGCGGCGCTGGGCGAGGCGCAGGCGTCCGGGAGGCTGTCGCGGCCGGAGGGCGTCCGGCTCGACCCGCCGCCGAAGGTCCGCTACCTGCGCGAGTTCGGCGGATAGCCGTTCCGGGACCCGCCGCACCGGCGACCGGTCAGGGGCGCGGCAGCATGCACATCGTGTCGAGGCCCAGCACGCGGTTCAGGCGGCCGAACGCCAGCCAGGAGCCGATGCACATGCTCAGCTCCACGATCTCCGCCTGGCTGTAGTGCGCGGTCATCCGGGTCCAGAACGCGTCGTCGAGGCCGTGGTGGTCGAGGGCGTAGCGTTCGGCGTACTCGGCGGCCAGCCGGGTGCGGTCGTCGAAGGCCGGGGTGGTGCGCCACTCGGCGACCGCGTCGGCGAACTCCTCCTCGACCTTCCGGCCGTCCCGCTCGGTCCGCCAGTCCATGCAGAAGAGGCAGCCGTTGATCTGCGCGATGCGCAGCCGGGCGGCCTCGAACTCGCGGAGGCCGAGGGTGCCGTCGGCGTACACCGACAGCGACAGGCGCGAGGCGGCGGGCCCGATGCCGGGGACCATCTCGCCCCACACGTACTCGATCGGGTCCTTGCCTTCGGGGACGTCGATGTTCACGGGTGCTTCCTTCCGAGCCTTCCCACAGCGGGGCGCAGCGGGACGTCGAGCGCGTCGTAGAGTCCCGGCTCGGCGGCCACGAGCCAGTCGACGGCGCCGACCAGCCGGCCGACGGCGGTGGCGTTCCCGCCGACCGACCGGTTGCCGTCCTCGCCGGTGGCCTCGACGGTGACCTCGATGCGCGGGTCGCCCTCGATGACGACGCGGTGCGCGCCGTCGCCGCTGGGCGGCACGGGCCAGTCCGGTGCGCAGGACGGGTGGATGCGGGTGACGTGCTCGACGATGATGCGCGGCTCGCCGCCGACGACGCCCTGCACCTCGAAGCGCACCGCGCCCTGCGTGCCGGCCTCGAACTCGCCCATCGTCGCGGTGGTCACAGTCGCGTCGAGCGGGCGCCGCTCCAGGGTCTCGCGGACCTCGTCCAGCTCGACGCCGAGGGCGCGGGCCATCAGCCGCACCTGCCCGCCCCACACCATGGTCGGGACGGTCGGCGCGAGCATCGGCGGCTCGTAGTCCATCGGCTGCCCCATGCCGACCAGGAACCGGACCGCGTCCGGCTGGTCGTAGGTGGAGTAGTCGAAGATCTCCTGGCAGCGGATCGCGTCGACTGTCGTGCCGAGCCCGCTGATCATCAGGGGCAGGACGTCGTTGCCCCAGCCGGGGTCGACTCCGGAGACGAACAGCGAGCCGCCGCCGTCCTTGACGGCCGCCAGCACCGGCTCGCGGATCTCGGGCGGCGCGTTGCGCTGATCGTAGAGCGCGTACAGGGCCGGGGTGACGACCACGGCGCCGGCCCGGACCGCGCGGACGATGTCGGCGAGCGCGTCGTCCGGACGGACGTCCCCGGACGCCGCGTACACGACGGCGCGCGGACCGGCCGCCAGGACCGCGTCGATGTCGGTGGTCGCCGCGACGCCGAGGTCGCGGCCGAGCCCGGCGAGGTCGCCCGCGTCGCGGCCGGCCTTATCGGGGTCGTGGACGAGCACGGCCGCGAGGCCGAGGGCGGGATGGGCGTCGACGGCCCGGACGGCCAGCCGGCCGACGTTGCCGGTGCCCCACACGACCGTCGGGATCATGCGCGAAGCGTAGCAAGCGCTTGGTCCGAGGTACAGGCCGTGGTGCGCGCGGGGGCCGGCCCCCAGGGCGTGTCAGAACACCACGCCCACGTCCTTGGCGATCAGGTCGTCGGTCGCCCGCTCCGCGACCGCGGCGATCGTCATGGACGGGTTGCAGGCGGCCGCGGTGCCCGGCAGCAGCGCGCCGTCGAGCACGTACAGGCCGCGATGGCCCTGGACCCGGCCGGCGAGGTCGCAGACGGTGCCCATGGAGGCGCCGCCGAGCGGGTGCCAGGTGGAGGGGTAGGCACCGGTCGTGTCGGTGAGGACCGACCCCTGGCCGGCGATCTTGTCGGCGCGGTCGTTGATGCGCTTGTAGAGCGCGTCGTCCGCCCCCTTGGGCCATTGCAGGACGGCGTCGTCCTTGCCGGAGTCGTAGACGAACCTGCCGCGCCCCTTGCTGACGCCGTAGCCGACCATCATCGTGGACCGGATGTCGGCCCCGATCGGCGGCAGCGACGCCTGGATGATCGTGTTGGCGCCGTCCGGGTCGTCCCACTCGAGGCTGCCGTAGACGACCGGGCCGCCCTGCGGCGCGCCGAAGTCGTCCGCGAAGTCGCTCCACAGGTAGATGCGGTCGCCGTTGGAGCCCCAGCCGGCGCCCAGCCCGTCGGGCATGTCGGGGATCTGGCCCTTGGCCGCCGCGCGCATCAGCAGCCTGGTGGTGCCGGCGGTCCCGGCCCCCATGACGAGCGCCTTCGCGGTGATGATCTTCTTCTCGAGGACGGTGCCGCCGGTGTCGATGCGGTCGACGTGGACCTCCCAGCGGCCGTCCTTGGCCAGCAGCACGTCGGTGACGTTGTGCTGCGTCGCCACGGTCACCCGCCCGGTGGCCTGCGCGGCGGCGATGTAGGTGACGTCCACCGAGTGCTTGCCGCCGTTGTTCACCCCCAGAGCGCAGTCCCCGTTGGTGTAGGACGGCTTCATCTCGCCCTTCAGCTCGCGCAGCGCGTACGTCCAGTCGATCGGCATCGGGATCTTCGTGACGTCGTAGCCGGCCTTGCGGACGTTCGCGGCGAACACCCGGGCGGGCTTGTAGGTCGTGCTGTTGACCAGCTCGTCGGGCGCCGTCTCGATCTGCAGCATCTGCGCGACCCGCCGGTAATGGACCCGGTCCATCTTGGCGTAGTCGAGCTGCTCGGGCAGGTTGGCGTTGAACACGTGCTCGGCCGGCTGGAGCGTCATGCCCTGGTAGACCAGCGAGCCGCCGCCGACGCCTGCGGCGACGATCATGTCCATGCCGTTGCCGGGCACCTGCTCCAGCAGCCCGGTGTAGTGCGGGAACGGGTCCGCCGGGATGCCGAGGATCGTCGGGGTGGAGCCCAGCCAGAACATCCGCTTGTCAGGGGAGGAGGGGTGCGGGAACGTCTCGGCGTTCGGCCCGGTGGGCCACCAGACGCCGCGCTCCAGCACCAGGCACTCCACGCCCGCCTGCGCGAGCCGGAGAGCCGCCACGCCGCCTCCGAAACCGGAGCCGATGATGACGGCGCGGTGCTCCTCGCGCGTCACCGGTGCGCGGCGCGGTGCTGCGGCCCGGGCGGCGGGCGTGCCGGCGACGGCGAGCCCGACGGTCGCGGCGGCGCCGGCCAGCAGGGACCGGCGGCTCATCTCGGGCATGGTCACTCCATTCGGTCGAGCGGCGGGGGCGGAGGTCGCGGGCGTGCGGCGCCGCTCTTAGCGAAACGCCACCGTTCTCTTAACGGTGGGCCAATGGTAGGGAGTCGGGCGCGCCGCGTTTTACTGACGGAAGTGAGCGATTCGCCGGAGCGAATGTGTGCCCGGATGCCAACCGGGAGGTGATCCGGCCCCGGTGAGGGCTCGCCCCGACCGGTCGTCGCGGCGGGGTGTGGTCCGCCTCTTGCGTTTCGTGTCCGGATGAGGTGGACTCGGCAGCAAGACAATACAGATTCCCTGATCTTGTTCGGTCGAGGTCGCGAGAGACCCGTGCCCGCCCCCGCCGTACGGCTGGGACGCGGGCCGTCGCGACCTCATGGTAAGCCCGTTACCGTATTTCGAAAATCTCATATCGAATACACAGAATTTTCTTCTCGTCACCTGTGGCCGCTCCGGCCGGCCGTTCTCGCAGGCCGCGCGAGACGCTCATTCCGGCATGCCGTAATTCGTCGACCGACACCACATATACCCTGCTCAGAGCGGTCTTGACCCTCTTTTCGGCGCGATGCTAAGCAAGTGCTCAGCATTACTGGAACTGACCGGCCCGCGGCACGGGAAGCGAGTGCGGAACGGCGTGTGCGCGGCGACCGCCGCGCACCTGGCACAGGGAGGTCCTCCGTTGGGTGAGTCGTCCGAGTCCCCCCGGCCGTCCGGGCCGGTGCGCCCGTGACGGGCGCGACGACGGCCGCGGCGCGGTACGCCGGGACGCGGGTCCCGCGCGTGGAGGACCCGCGGCTGCTGACCGGCCACGGCACGTACGTCGACGACGTGGTGCGGCCCGGGATGCTGCACGCCTGCTTCGTCCGCAGCCCCCTGGCCCGCGCCCGGATCCTCGGCGTCGACGCGGCCGAGGCGCTCGCCGTCGACGGCGTCCGGGCCGTGTTCACCGCCGCCGACCTCAACCCGGACGTGCGCGAGCAGTGGTACACGCTGATCGGCCGGGACGTCCCGGACACCCCGCGGCCCCCGCTCGCCGAGGGCGAGGTCCGGTTCGTCGGCGACCCCGTCGCGATGGTCGTCGCCACCGACCGCTACGTCGCCGAGGACGCCGCCGAGCTGGTCGTCGTCGACTACGAGCCGCTGCCCCCGGTCGTCGACTACGCCGCCGCGGGGGAGTCCGGGGAGCTCGTCCACGACGGCTACCCCGGCAACCTCGCGGGCGAGTTCCCCGGCGCGCCGTTCGCGGAGGTCGAACCGGTCTTCGCCGAGGCGCCCGTGGTCGTGCGACGCACGCTCCGCCAGCAGGCCTGCAGCCAGGTGCCGATCGAGACGCGCGGGATCGTCGCCGAGTGGTCGGCGCCGAGCGGCGAGCTGACGATCTGGGCGGCGACGCAGTCCCCGCACGAGGTGCGGCTGTTCTGCTCCCGGCTGCTGGGGCTGCCCGAGCAGCGGGTGCGGGTGGTGATGCGCGACACCGGCGGCGGCTTCGGGCAGAAGGTGATCCCGCAGCGCGAGGACATGTGCGTCATGCTGGCCGCGCGCAAGGTGCCCGGCCCGCTGAAGTGGATCGAGGACCGGCGCGAGAACCTGCAGTCGGCCGGCATGTCGCGGCACGCGCACGGCGACGTCCGGATCGCCCTCGACGCCGACGGCGCGATCCTCGCCGCCGCGATCGACTACGTCGAGGACGTCGGCGCCTACCCGGTGCCGTGGCCGGTCGGGACGTCCGCGGCGGTCGGGATGTTCTTCCCCGGCCCGTACCGCGTCCCGAAGGCCGCGTGGGCGACGGCGTCGGTGTTCTCGAACACCTCCGGCCGCACCGCCTACCGCGGGCCGTGGCAGTTCGAGTCGCTGGCGCGGGAACTGCTCCTCGACTCGGCAGCCCGCGAGATGGGCATCGACCCGGCCGAGCTGCGCCGCCGCAACCTGCTGCGCCGCGACGAGCTGCCCTACACCAATCCCTGCGGCATCCCCTACGACGGCATCACGCCGCTGGAGACGTTCGAGCAGGCGCTGAAGATGCTCGACTACGAGGCGTTCCGGCGCGAGCAGGAGCGGGCTCGCGCCGAAGGCCGCTACATCGGCGTCGGCACCTGCACGTACGTGGAACCGACCTCGGCCGCGATCGCGCTGCACGCCACCGAGGGCGCGACGATCCGGATCGAGCCGTCCGGCAAGGTCAACGTGTACGTCTCCGGCGGCTCCAGCGGCAACAGCATCGAGACCACGGTCGTGCAGCTCACCGCCGACGCGTTGGGCGTGGACATCGCCGACGTCAGCACCGTGCAGGGCGACACGGCCGTCACCCCGTTCGGCGGCGGCGCGGCCGGCAGCCGGTCGGGCTCGATGACCGCGGGCGCCGTCGCGGAGACCGCGTCGGTGCTGCGGGAGCGGATCGCCGCGATCGCGGCGCACCGGCTGGAGGCCGACCCCGGCGACATCGAGCTGGCCGGGGGACGCGCCAGCGTGCGCGGCGTGCCGGAGTCGGGCGTCACGCTCGCCGAGATCGCGAACGCCGCCTACTTCCAGCCGGAGACGCTGCCGCCGGGCGTGCCCGCCGGCCTGGAGGCGTCCGGCCGGTACCGGCCGGAGAACCCGCTCATCTACGCCAACGCCACCCACCTGTGCACCTGCGAGGTGGACGTGGTGACCGGCGCGGTGACCCTGCTGCGCTACATCGTCAGCGAGGACTGCGGCCCGATGATCAACCCGAACGTGGTGGAGGGGCAGATCGCGGGCGGCGTCGTGCAGGGCATCGGCAACGCGCTCTGCGAGCACCTCGCCTACGACGCCGAAGGCAACCCCGTCGCCACCACCTTCATGGACTACCTGCTGCCCACGGCCGCCGAGGTCCCCGACATCGAGTACGGCCACGTCGAGACGCCGTCCCCCGGGCCCGGCGGCTACAAGGGCGTCGGCGAGGGCGGCGCGATCGGCGCGCCGCCCGCGGTCGCCAACGCCGTCGCCGACGCGCTCGCGCCGTTCGGCGCCGAGATCACCCGGCTGCCGCTGACGCCCGAGACGGTCCTCGCGCTGGTGCGCGGCGCGGACGGGCGGTGACGCGATGAAACCGCCGTCGTTCGAGTACCACCTGCCGGGCGGGGTCGAGGAGGCCGTCGGGCTGCTCGCCGAGCTGGGCGAGGACGCCAAGGCCATCGCCGGCGGGCAGAGCCTCGTGCCGATGCTCGCCCTGCGGCTCGCGGCCCCCGAGCACCTGGTCGACCTGCGCCGGCTGGACGGCCTGCGCGGCGTCGAGGAGCGCGGCGGGACCGTCCGGATCGGCGCGGGCACCAGGCAGGCGGCCGTCCAGCGGTCCGCCGAGGTCGCCCGGTCCGTCCCGCTGATGGCCCGCGCCACCCCGCTGATCGGCCACTTCCAGATCCGCAACCGGGGCACCGTCGGCGGGTCGCTCGCCCACGCCGACGCCGCCGCCGAATACCCCGCCGTCGTGCTCGCGCTCGACGCGCGGCTGGAGGCGGTGTCGCCGCGCGGCACCCGCACCATCCCCGCCGCGGACTTCTTCACCGGCCTGTGGAGCACCGCGCTGGCGGAGGACGAGCTGCTGACCGCCGTCGACTTCCCGGCACGGCGCGGCCGGAGCGGCTTCGCGATCGAGGAGTTCGCGCGGCGCGGCGGCGACTTCGCCATCGCGGGCGCGGCCGTCGCCGTCGAGCTGGACGGCGCCGGCCGGGTCGGGCGGTGCGGCATCGGCCAGTTCGGGCTCGGCTCCACGCCGCTGCGCGCCCCCGCCGCCGAGGCGGC
>NZ_JBEYYT010000222.1:0-15292 GCF_040645715.1 Spirillospora sp. NPDC046719
GCTAGTTTCTATTGAGGCGTTGTTGGGATACTACCCTTGACTTATGGTTACTCTAACCCGCTGGCATAATCGGCCAGGGAGACAGTGTCTGACGGCGACGCGCACCGCCTCCCGGTGCTCGGCGGGCACCTCGGGCGTCAGCACCTCGGAGTACCCGTCGTCGTTGAGGTCGAAGACCTCGGGGCAGAGCGTGCAGCAGACGCCGTGGCCGCGGCAGCGGTCCTCATCGATCGTGATCTTCATCGGGCCTCGTCCGCGGCCGGGGTGAACTCCAGGTTCAGGTGCGTCAGACCCCGCAGGATGTGGGTCGGGACGTAGCGGTAGCGGCGGTCGCCCGCGGGGCCGTGCCGGCGCTCGGACACGCGGATGTCGGCCGTCCGGTCGAGGAGCCGCTCGATGCCCACGCGCGCCTCGGCCCGCGCCAGGGGGGCGCCGGGGCAGGTGTGGGCGCCGCGCCCGAACGCGATGTGGCGGCGGGCGTTCCTGCGGGACGGGTCGAACGTCGCCGGGTCGTCGAAGTGGCGCGGATCCCGGTTCGCGGCCGCGTTCACCAGCATCAGGATCGTGCCGGCGGGGACGTCGACGCCGCCCACCGTCGTCGAGACGCGGGCCAGCCGGAAGTCGCCCTTGATCGGGCTCTCGACCCGGAGGGTCTCCTCGACGAAGTTGGAGATGCGGTCCCGCTCGGAGCGCAGCGTCCGCTGCAGGCCGGGGTCCTCCGCGATCTGCTTGAGCGCCGCGCCGAGCAGCCGGACGGTGGTCTCCTGGCCGGCCGCGAAGACGTTGGCGGCGACGCGGACCACGTCCTCGACCTCGGGCACCGTCCCGTCCGGGAACGTCGCGGTGGCCAGGCCGGTGAGCACGTCGTCGCGCGGCTCGCGGCGGCGGTCCTCGATGTAGGGGACGAAGCGCTCGTACAGGAACTCCAGCGGGCTGTGCGCGAGGGTCTCGTCGCCGGTGCCGCCGATGCCGCCGCCGGACGCCCGCCGCAGCGTCCGGGCGAACTCGTCGCGGTCCTGTTCGGGCATGCCGAGAAGGTCGGCGATGACCAGGAGCGTGAACGGGCCCGCGAAGCCGTCGATCGCGTCGCCCTCGCCGCCGGCGAGGAAGTCGTCGAGCACCCGGTCGGCGAGCCGCCACATGGACGCCTCGTTCTCCTTGAGGCGCTTCGGCGTGATCAGCCGCATGAGCAGCGCGCGGTGCGCGGTGTGCAGCGGCGGGTCGAGCGTGGGGAGCTGGTCGTTCATCGGCAGCTCGCCGCGGTGCCGCTCGATCAGCTCGCTGACGTCGTCGCCTTCGAGCGGGACGGGGAACCCGGGGAACGGCCCGGTCACCGAGACGCACGAGGAGAACGTGTCGGTGTCGTTGTACACCTGGAGCGCCTCGTCGTACCCCGTCACCATCATCACGTCGTGATGGGGCTCGCGCTGGACGGGGCACTTGCCGCGCAGGGCCTCGAAGTAGGGATAGGGGTCCGCGACGAGCTCCTCGTCGCGGAAGAAGTCGAGGGTCTCGAGATCCTTCACTGACCGGCGTCCTTTCCTCGTGCCGCTCAAGACAGCGTGATTCTCATCGATGAGAAGGATGTTACCAAGCCCGGCCCGCCGGCTCTGCGGGGCGGCCGGACGCGTCCCGTTCAGGTGTTGCGGCCGCCGTTGACGCCGATCACCTGGCCGGTGATGTAGCCCGCCTCCTCGGAGACCAGGAAGGCGCACGCCGCGGCGATGTCCTCGGGGCGGCCGGGGCGGCCCACCGGCGTCAGGTCCGCGTGGTGATCGACGGTGCCGCCGAGCAGGCCCTTGCTCTCGGACCTGCGGAGCATCGGGGTGTCGACGAAACCGGGCGGGATGGTGTTGACGGTGATCCCGTCCTGGCCCAGTTCCAGCGCGAGGGCCTTGGTGAAGCCGACGAGGCCGGCCTTCGAGGCGACGTAGTGGGTCATGAACTGCTGTCCCGACTGCGCGCTGGAGGAGGAGATGTTCACGATCCGGCCCCACCCGGCCTCGACCATGTCCGGCACGACCGCCTGGGTGCAGTAGAAGGGGCCGCTGAGGTTCACGGCGATGATCCGGTCCCAGACCTCGTCGGTGATGTGCAGGAACTTCTTGAAGCCCGTCAGCCCCGCGTTGTTGACGAGCACGCTCACCGGGCCGTACAGGTCGCGGATCCGCCGCACCGCGCCGTCCACCTGCGCGCGGTCGGACACGTCCACGCCCCCGAAGGCGGACGCCTCGTGGCCCTTCTCTCGCACCTCGCCGGCCACCCGCTCGGCGGCCTCGGCGTCGAGGTCCAGGACGGCGGTCGCGTACCCGTCCTCGGCCAGCCGGTGGACGATCGCGCGCCCGATGCCCGAACCGCCGCCGGTGACGACCGCCGTCCGCCGCGCGCTCGTGTTCTCCTCGCTCATGGCTGCTCCACTCGTGCCTTTCTCGCCCGCGCCGCGTGCGCCCCGGCGTCCCGCCGGCCCAGAAGTATCATCGGCTTCTCTCCAGACGGTACATAAGATACCGTCTGATGAGAACGATATTTCCAGTGAGAGGGGAACGGGATGCCGATCCGGGACGGCGGAGCGGCCCGGCTGCTCATCGACGGGCGGCTCGAGGAGAGCGGGCGGACGTTCGGCTCGTCCGATCCCGCGACCGGCGACGTCCTCGGCGAGGCCCCGGACGCCACGGTCGCCGACGCCGGGCGCGCGGTCGCGGCCGCCCGCCGGGCGTTCGAGGAGACGGGGTGGGCGACCGACCGGGACCTGCGCGTCACGTGCCTGGAGCAGTTCCACCGCGCGCTCGTCGAGCACCAGGAGGACCTGCGCGAACTGCTCATCGCCGAGGCGGGCGCGCCGCGCATGCTGACCCACGGCGCCCAGCTCGACGAACCCCTGGACCTCGTCCGCTACTACGCGGCCCTGCTGCGCGACCATCCGCTGACGGAAGACCTCGGGCACGCCGAATACCAGGGGCAGCGGCACCACCGCTGGGTGGAGAAGGAGGCCGCCGGCGTCGTCGCCGCGATCACCCCCTACAACTTCCCCGTCCAGCTGGCGCTGGTGAAGCTCGCCCCCGCGCTGGCGGCGGGCTGCACGGTGGTGCTGAAGGGCGCGCCGGACACGCCGCTGGTGACGCTGGCACTGGGCCGGCTGCTCGCCGAGCACACCGACATCCCGGCCGGCGTGGTCAACGTCCTCACCTCGTCGCGGGTCGAGGTCGGCGCGGCGCTCACCACGCATCCGGAGGTGGACGTCGTCAGCTTCACCGGTTCGTCGGCGACCGGCCGCGGCATCCTCTCCGCGGCCGGCGGCACGATCAAGCGGGTCCGGCTGGAGCTGGGCGGCAAGTCCGCGCTGATCATGCTGGACGACGCCGACCTCCGCGCCGTCTCCATGAACGCCGCGTTCGGCATCTGCCTGCACGCCGGCCAGGCCTGCGCGCTGAACTCCCGCCTGCTGGTGCCGCGCGCCCGGCACGACGAGGTCGTCGAGCGCGTCGCCCGCTACCTCGGCAAGGTCGCCTACGGGGACCCGCGCGATCCGAAGACCTACATGGGGCCGTTGATCAGCGAGCGGCAGCGGGAGAAGGTGGACGGGATGGTGCGGCGTGCCGTGAAGGAGGGCGCGAAGCTGGTGACCGGCGGCGAGAAGGTCGACCCGGGGTTCTTCTACACCCCGACCTTGCTGAGCGGTGTGGATCCTGACAGCGAGATCGCGCAGGAAGAGGTGTTCGGGCCGGTCCTCGCCGTCATCGCCTACGACGACGATGACGACGCCGTCCGCATCGCCAACAACTCCGCCTACGGCCTCTCCGGAGCGGTGTACGGCGCCGACGACGAGCGGTGCCTCTCGATCGCGCGCCGCATCCGCACGGGGACCTACAGCGTCAACGGCGGCAACTACTTCTTCTCCGACACGCCGTTCGGCGGCTTCAAGCAGTCGGGGATCGGCCGCGAGAAGGGCGTCTCCGGCCTGGAGGAGTTCCTGGAGACCAAGACGTTCGGGATGGTGGCTCCCGCCTAGCCCTCCGTCAGGGAAGCGGCCCGTGGCACGCGGGCCGCTTCACCGGTCACCGCCCGGTCATTGATGCTGGTGGAGGGCCGGTCGATCGTGGGAAATGCTGTCCCGCCTCCCGTGGGGCGCGCGCGGCGGCGACCGGTTCATGGAGCTGTGGCAGCCGGGAGCGCTGGGCGTATGGGACTACTGTGCGTCACCCGCGACGGCGGCGGGCTGACGGTCAGCCGGCGCGGCCCCTACCGCGACCTTCCCGAATACCCGCTGATCGCGGAGTTCGTCCCGCACATGCTGCTCATGGTGGCGAGCTCGGCGGCCGGGCCGCGTCACGGCTCGCGGCGCAGCAGCGCGGGCAGGTCGGCGCGGCCCGTGACGCCGAGCTTGGCCGAGGCCCGGTACAGGTGGCCCTCCACGGTGCGGACCGACAGGACGAGCCGCCCGGCGATCTGCCGGTTGGTCAGCCCGGCCCCGGCCAGCGCGACGATCTCCCGTTCGCGCGGGGTGAGCGGCGGCGGCAGCGCGGTCGCGGTGAGCGCCGGCGTCCGCGCGCCCTGGCACGCCTCCGCCAGCGAGTGCGCCCGTGCTGCCGCGGCCGCCGCCGGACCGCGGCGCCCGTCGCGGGCGTGGCACGCGGCGGCGTGCGCGGCCGCGTCGGCGGCGGCGAGCACCGCGCCGAGGCGTTCCAGCCGGGCCGACGCGTCCTCCAGGGCGGCGGCGTCACCGTCCCGCAGGCCGCCGGCGTGCGCGGCGGCGGCGGGCGCGAGCGGGCCGTCCACCTCGGAGGCCAGCTCGGCGAGGCGCCCCGCGACGCCGGCGTCACCGAAGCGGGCGGCGGTGTGCAGCGCCGAGACCTCCAGCGCGGGCTGCCCCTGCGACGCGGCGAGCGCGGCGGCCCGCCGGGCGGTCGCGGCGGCCTCGCTGACCGCGCCCTCGGCCGCCGCCACCCACGCCTCGGCCAGCAGGACGTCCGGCGCCATGAACACCAGCGACGGGTGCTCGGCGGCCCGGGCCCGCTCCAGCGCCCGCCTCGCCTCGGGCGCGTCGCCCGTCATCGCGAGCGCGGGCGCCAGCCGCAGCGGCAGGCAGAACGCCCAGCCGCCGGGGTCGGCGCCCTCGATCCCGGCGACCGCCTCCCGCAGCAGCCGCACGGCGCTCCGTACCTGCCCGCGGTCGCGCATCACCTCGGCGTAGGCGCCGCCGGCGAACAGGTACCCGGCGCCGGGAACGGCCCGCGCCGCCTCGTGGAACCGCCGCGCCGCGTCCTCGGCGTCGTGCAGCCGGCCGGCGAGCCGCAGCGCCCGCACCCACGCGTCGAACCCGCCGATCCTTACCTGGCCGGTGCTGTAGGAGACGGCCAGCGCCTCGATCCTGGCCATGGCCTCGCCGAGCCCGTCGAGGCGGCCGAGCCCGCAGCACGCCGCGGCCAGCCCCCACCCGGCGAGCGTCACCGCCTCCGGCGACGACGCCGACGCCATGACGGCGCGCGCCGCGGCGGCGGACCTCCCGGGGCGGGCGAGGAACGCGTCGAAGACCGAGCGCATCGCGGTCAGCGCGTCGCGCGCGGCCGGGTCGCGGACGGCGGCCTCCGCCTCGGCGAGCACCACCTGCGCGTCGTCCGGGCGGGCCAGAGTCCAGAACAGGTTCCCGACCCGCGGCAGCGTCGCCCGGACGCGCTCGGCGTCGTCGCCCGCGAGCGCCTCCAGCGCGGCCAGTTCCTCCTCGGCCTCGGCGCCGTCGCGGGACCACGGGCGCGCGTAGCCGAGGACGCGCCGCACCGCCGGCCCGCCGCCCGCCCGCACGGCCGCCGCCGCGAGCCGGGCCGCCAGCGCGAAGTCCAGCATCTCCAGCGCGGTGCCCGCAGCGGCGGCGAGGACGTCCGCGTCGTGGGGAAGGTCGGAGTCGAGCATGAGCACGGCGCGGCGGAGCGTGTCGTCCGCCCGGCGCGCCCCGGTGCCCGCCAGTGCCCGGGCGATGCGGCCGCGCCACCGGCGCGCGCGCAGCCGCCCGCATGACGCCCGCTCCACCTCCCCGTACAGCGGATGCGCCAGCCGCGCCTGCTGGCGGCGGCCGTCCGCGCGGACCTCGATCAGCCCGCGCGCCTCCGCGTCCTCGACCGCCGCCTGGTCGGTCAGCCGCGCCAGCAGCGGCACGCCGAGCGGCTCCCCGAACGCCAGCGCGTCCAGGACGTCGCGCTGCGCCGCGGTGAGCCGCCCCATCCGGGCCCTGATCAGGTCCGTCAGGCCGGGCGGCAGCGCGGGCCCGGACCGCCACCGCCACACCCCGTCCACCTCGCGCAGCCGGCCGGCGTCCACCTCGCCGTCGACCAGATGCCGCAGGTAGAGCGCGTTCCCCTGGGTGACCGTCCACAGCCGCGCCGCGTCCCGGCTGTCCACCGGACCGCCGAGGACCGCCTCCAGCAGCCGCGTCGTCCGTGTCGAGGGGAGCGGCCGCAGCTCCAGCCGGGTCAGGTGCCCGTCCTTCCACAGCGCGGTGACGACGTCCGGCGCCGGTTCCCCGGCGCGCAGCGTGAGCACGCCCCGCGCCGCGCGCCGCAGCACCAGCTGCTGGACGACGAACGCCGACAGGTCGTCCAGCAGATGGGCGTCGTCGACGCCGACGACCGCGCCGCCCGGGCCAGCACCCGCCAGGACGTCCGTCGCCCGGCGCACCAGCTCCGCGGGATCGCCGCCGGTCTCGCCGAGCAGGGCGGCGAACGCGCCGAGCGGGAGCGTCCTCGCGGCGTTCGACGCGGCGGCCCAGCGGACGGCGGCACCATGCCGTTCCGCCGCCGCCAGGGCCTCGCGCGCGAGCCGCGTCTTGCCGACGCCGGGAGGGCCCGCCACCACCACTCCGGCGGGCCCTTCGCGCGCCTCCAGAACGCCGGTGATGTACCGCAGTTCCTCATCGCGCCCGGTGAGCGGCCACCCGCGCCACATAGGCGGGACAGTACCCACGCGTCACGCAGGGGAGCCCCTTGGACACTGACCGGCTTCGGCCGTTCGTGCCCGGCGGGGGCCTGCGAAGCCCGATCCGGCCGGAAGACGAGTAGTCCGTTACTCATGCGCATTGGGACCGCCACGCCCATGCTTGCCTCACGCGAGGCGGCGATGGCCCGCCGCCGACAGGGCGACCGGCGCGCCGGGGGGGCGCGCCGGTCATCAAGGGAGGTCGGAAGGCATGTCCGGGTGGTATCGGCAGCGGGTGCCGGCGGCCGCGCTGGCGCTGTGCCTGGCGTGCGCCGCGTGCGGGGGCGGCGACCACGGCTCGCGAGGTGCGAGCGGGTCTGGCGGGGGATCCTTGGGCGGTTCGCAGCGGGGCGGTCAGGGACCGGGGGCGGGCGGCCCCGGCGGTCCGGGCGCGGGCAACGGTGGGGGCGGCGAGGCTCCCGGCAGCCCGATGCGCGTTCCGGAACTTGACAACCCGCCGGTCAGCCAGCGAGCACCCGAGGACATCCGGGAGGTGCTCCTGGCACAACTGGCCCCCATCTGCCGGAGCCACGGGTGGACCCCGCCATGCGTCGACGTGGAGATCCACCATGAGGACCTCGGCAACCCCGACAAGACCCTCTGCCTCGGCGACCACCTGGACCCTTCCGAAGGCGCGCCCCTCCGGCGGGGCCAGACGATCGTCATCGTGACGGGGGACGGTCCGTGCCTCGACGGCGGATCGCCCGATCCCGGGCCTCCGGAACCGGAGAGCCCGCCCCCGGACGGCGGGTCGCCCGCGCCCGAGGCGTCCTCTTGACGGCCGGCGCCGAGAACACGGCGGCACCGCCCGAAGAGCGGCCGCCACCGGCGCCGCCTCAGCCGTCTCCACCCGCACGGTCGCCCGCGTCCGCCCCGCCCGCGCCCGGGACGGAGGGGGAGTCCGGCGCCGAGGTGAACGAGAGCGCCTACACGTCGGGGCTGCGGAGGTTCGGCGACGTCCTCCGGTCGGTCGTCGCGCCGACGGCGCTGGCCTCCGCGCTGCTGTACTACTTCGGCTGGAACGACGTGAACTGGTTCTTCCAGTACTTCGGGGTGAACGCCAACGCCCTGAACTTCACGACCGTGGACTACCTCATCTACAGCGTCGACGCGTTGTACGTCCCGCTGACGGTCGGCGCGCTGGCCGGGCTGGTCGCGGTGTGGGCGCACCTCCTGCTGCGCGGACGCGTCGCCACCCGGTTCGGGCCGCGCGTCCCCGCCGTCCTGCTGGGGTGCGTGGCGCTGACCGGGCTCGTGCTGGGCGCGGTCGGCGCGCTCAGCCTCGTGGTCCGGACGCCGCTCAGCGCGCATCTGGACGCGGCGCCGCTCGGCCTGGCGGGCGGGGTGGTCCTGGTGGCCTACGCGGGTTACCAGTGGGGCGGGCCGGTCGCCGGGCGGGCGGGCGCGTTCCAGGAGGCGGCCGTGCAGTGGACGATCGTCTACACGCTCGTGGCGGTCAGCCTCTTCTGGGCCGCGACGGACTATTCGGCCGCCGTCGGGACGTGGCGCGCGCACCGGCTCGTCGACCGTCTCGCCACCTACCCCGACGTCGTCATCTACAGCCTGCACGGGCTGAGCATGAGCGCGCCGGGTGTGCGGGAGACGCGCTGCAAGGGACCCGAGTCGGCCTTCCGGTACCGCTACGACGGCCTCAAGCTCGTGATCCGCTCCGGCGACCAGTACTTCCTGCTGCCCGCCACATGGCGGCCCGACGGCGGCACCGCGTTCCTCATACCGCGCGACTCGTCACTGCGGCTGGAATTCCGGCGGGCCGCCGCCCGTCCCGTTCCGCCATCCGCCTGCTAAAGCGCGGCCAGGCCGTTCATGCGCGCGAATCCACGAGACCAGAGCACCCTGAAAAGGGTCAGTGCTCCGCGTCGAGGAGTCGTGACAGCAGGGCGATGAATTGGCGCCGCTGGGCGGCCGTCAGGGGCGCGAGGAATTCGTCCTGGACGCCGTCGATGACCTTGTCGAGTTCGAGGAGCCGTTCGACGCCCGCCGGTGTGATCGTGACGATGTTCCGCCGCTTGTGGGCGGGGTCGGCCGCGCGCTCGACCAGGTTGCTCGACTCGAGCCTGGTCATGGCGGCGGTCACGTCGCTGCGATCGATCCCGGTCCTGCGGCCGAGGTCGGCCTGACTCTGGGGTCCCCACTCCTCCAGGGCGGCGAGGAGCCGGTAGTGGTAGCTGCGCAGTCCGTCGCCATGGGCCTCGAAACCGGCGCCGAGCAGGCCCGATGCGCGGTTGTGCGCTCGGCTGACCAGCCAGGTCGCGCGTCCTTCGAGCCGGGCCGGAGTGCTGCCGGGGTCGTGATGGGTCATGGGCACCCGGCAAGCCTAACAGTTGTGGGTTGAGCCAACACTCGCTATGTTGGCCACGCCAACACAGGTGGTGCGTCGCCGACCGCCGACCGCCCCGAATTCCGTCGCCAGGGAGATCTGACCGTGAACACTTCGCCCAAGAACGAGCCCGGCCGCGTTCTCGTCATCGGCCGCAGTCCCAGCGTGCTCCTCGCCACCGTCGACATCCTGCGGGCCAAGGGCTATTCCGCGGACGCCACGAACCGGTTCGACAAGGTCCTCGACGACTACGACGCCGCCGAAATCGACGTCGTGGTCTTCGGCGGCATGGTCCCCGCCGACACGAAAGGACACCTGCGCGAGGCCGTTTCCGCGCGCAACCCGGACGTGACCTTCATCCAGGGCCTCGCCGGGATCGCCGGCCTCATCGCCGCCCAGGTCCAAGCCGCCACCTCGGCCGGAACCCCCGAAGGCGGCCGAGCCGCCTACGACGCCGCGCAGCGCTCGGTGCGGCTCACGCTCGACGAGTCCGCCACCGTCACCGTCGAGGCATGGTGGGGCACGTCCTTCGTGCCGCCGGAGCCCAAGAGCGCATCGGGGCTCGTCTTCCACGGCCGGCTCGACGCGGGGACGCACACCATCCCGCTGCCCGACCATGTGCCGCCCGTCGCGTCCTTCGCCGCCGTCACCGTCGGCCCGTCCGTCCAGGTGTTCACCGTCGGCCCCATGCCCGACGCCGTCACGCGGCTCGCGCCCGCCTCGGCCGCCGACGACCGGCTTCCCCAGGTCGGCCGCGTCACGACCGGCAGCGATGACCGGTAACGCGACCGCGGCGGTCGCGGATCCGGTCCCGAACCGCCGGCTCGGCGTCGCGACGTGGGTCATCGCCTTCGCGCGGTTCCTCGTCGTGCTCGACGGCACGATCATGGGGCTGATGCTCGTCGCCGGGCGGGTCGGCGACGTCCACGGCCGCAAGCGGGTCTTCAGGACCGGCCTGGTGCTGTTCGGCGCGGCCTCGCTGCTCGGCGGGCCGGCGCCCACCGGCGGGGCCCTGATCGCCTTCCGCGCCGTCCAGGGCATCGGAGCGGCGATCGCCACCCCCGGCGCGCTGTCGCTGCTGGTCGCCACCTTCCCCGAAGGCAGGCCCCGCGCCAGGGCCCCCTCGCCGCCGCGGGCATCGCGTGGTTCGCCTTCCTGACGGCGCACTCGAGCGTCTACGCGATGGTGATGCCGGCGTCGCTGGTCACCGGCCTGGGCCTAGGCGCCAGCACCGTCGTCGCCGCCGGAATCGGCGTCCGCGGGATCGACGGCTCCGAGGCCGGCATCGGCTCGGCGCTGCTCACCGCCGGCTCGCAGATCGGCGGCGCGCTGGGACTGGCGGGCCTGGCGACCGTCGCGGTCACGACGACGCGGCACGCGGCGAAGGGCACGGCCCCGTCGGACGCGCTGGTCCACGGCTACACCGCGGGCTTCAGGGTCGCCGTCGGGCTATACCTGCTGGGCATCGTGGTCTCCCTGGTCACCATCACGCCGTTCGCGGGACCGCGAGGATCGGCGGGCACGACGGCCAAGGTGACCGAGGACGGTGCCGGTGAGCTCGCGTGACCGTTTCAGCGTGCTCGGTCGCGAGGCCGGGTAACGCGAGGCATCCCAGTGCGTCGTGCCGGCCGCGCACCGGAGAGGAGGGAGGGCCGTCAGCGGCCGGTGCGCCGCCGGTCAGCGGCCGCCGACAGAGTGCTGTTCATCGAGGCAGGACACCCCACGGAGGTTGGATCATGAACGGCACCAGCGTCACCGGTACCCGCGGCGAGTTCCTCATCGACGGCCGCCGGCTGTCCTACCGGGACTTCGGCGGGACGGGCCGTCCGCTGCTGGCCCTGCACGGCCACCTCTACGAGGGGGAGACGTGGGAGCGGCTGGCTCGGGCGCTGGCGCCGCAGTGGCGGGTCATCGCGCCGGACCAGCGCGGGCACGGCGACTCCGACCGGGCCGCCACCTACACCCGCGAGGACTACGTCGCCGACGCGATCGCCCTGCTGGACCACCTGGGGATCGAGGAGGCGGTGACGCTCGGCCACTCCGGCGGCGGCATCACCGCGTTCCAGATCGCCGCCCGGCACCCCGAGCGGGTTCCGGCGATCGTCAACGTCGAGGGCCCGGTCTGCGACCTCGACGAGGGGCCGAGCGCACTGTCGTTCGTGCTGTCGATGCCGTACACCACCCCCGACCGGCAGGCGCTCCTGGACGCCATCGGCCCGCTGGCCCCGATGCTCGGCGGCAAGCTGCGTCCCACCGCCGACGGCGGCTGGCGGCTGCCGTTCCACCCGCAGGACACCATCGCCTCAGAGCAGGGCACCCACGGCGACCACTGGGCCGACTGGACCGCCACCTCCTGCCCCGCGCTGTTCGTGCACGCCCGCGACAGCCAGGTCATCACCCCCGAGGAAGGCCGCCAGATCGTCGCGCGGCGTCCCGGCACCCGCCTCGCCCGGCTCGACGGCGACCACTTCGCCCACACCACCGACCCGGACGGTTTCGCCGCCGCCGTCAAGGAGTTCCTCGACACCCTCAGCTGACCGTCTAGGGCCGTGGCGCGGGAAGCGGGAGAGCGAGGCCGGCCTTGACGGTGTCGAAGACGACGAGGGTCTCGTAGCGCCTGATGTTGTCGTCGGCCTTGAAGAGGCGGTCACCGAGGCGGCCGCAGTCGCGCATGCTCCGCGCGGCCAGGACGACGACGTAGTCCCATGGCCCCGCGACCCGGTAGCACTGCTGGACCTGCGGCTCGGAGTGCATCCGGTCGGCGAAGGCGCGGTGGTGCTCGAAGGACTCCCTGTCGAGGGTCACCAGGACCGTGGCGAGGACGGTGGGGCCGAGGCGGTGCGGGTCGAGGACGGCGACCTGCCTGCTGATGAGGCCGTCCTTGCGGTAGCGGGCGATCCGCCGCTGGACGGCGCTGGGGGAGAGCCCGACCTGGTCGCCGAGCTCGTGCAGGGTGCGCCCGGCGTCGTGCTGGAGCAGGTCCAGCAGCAGGGCGTCGATCTCGTCCAGGCGCGGCGGCGGTGATTCGGGCACGCAAGATTATTGCGTGACGGTGCGAATTCCCTCAATCGCATCGATCATGAGTTCGAATAGCGTCGGCCGGGTCCGCAGGCCTCCGAGGGAAGGCGACGAGCATGGACCTGGACACCGCACGGATCGAGAAGGCGGTACGGATGATCGATCCGGTGTTCCTCGACACCCCGCAGTACCTCGACGAGCAGCTGTGCCGGGCGCTGGGCGGCCGGGCGGTGACGGTGAAGCTGGAGACGGCCAACCCGGTGCGCAGCTTCAAGGGCCGGGGCGCCGATCTGATGCTGAGCACGCTCGCCCCCGGCACCCCGGTGGTGTGCGCCAGCTCGGGCAACTTCGGCCAGGCCGTCGCCTACGCGGGACGGGCCCGCGGGATGCCGGTCGAGGTGTTCGTGCCCGAGACGGTCAACCCCGCCAAGCGGGAGCGGATGGAGACCTTCGGCGCCCGGGTCGTCGCGGCGGGGGCGGACGGCGCGGCGGCGCGGAAGGCCGCAGCCGACCACGCCGAACGCCGTCCCGACCGCGTCTACCTGCAGGACGGCCTGCAAGCCGCGATCGCCGAGGGCGCCGGGACGATCGGAGTCGAGCTGACCAGGGGCGCGCCGCACGGCCGGGGCTTCGACGCCGTCGTGCTCCCGGTGGGCGACGGCGCGCTGATCAACGGCGTGGCGCGCTGGATGAAGGAGCACGCGCCCGCCACCCGGATCGTCGGGGTCAACGCCGAAGGCGCCCCCTCCATGCTGGAGAGCCTGCGCGCCGGCCGCCCGGTCCGTCTCGACCACGTCCGCACCTTCGCCGACGGCATCGCGGTGCGCGCACCACTGGAGGCCGCGGTGCGACGGGCCCGCGCCCTGGTGGACGAGATCGTCCTGGTGACCGACGAGGCCATCGCCGCGGCCATGGAACTGGCGGCGCGCACGCTCGGGATCCTCCTGGAACCGGCGGGGGCGGCGGGCCTGGCGGCGATCGCCGAGGGCGCGGTCGCCGGCGACCGGGTGGCGACGGTGCTGACCGGCGCCAACCCGCGTCCCGAACAGGTCCGGGAGCTGGCGGCCAGGCTCGCGCGTCCCGCGTAGGCGCCGGGTCGCGCCCGGACGCGCCAGGGATGGGCGCGCCTCGCGGTGGGCGTCGACCGGCGCGCACGGCCGTGTTCGGCGAGAGCTTCGGCGCGCTGATCAGCGCCCTGACGGCCGTCCGGGACGTCCGCACCTCAGATCGCGGTGAAGCCGCCGTCCGCCGCGACCACCGCACCGGTGACGAAACCGGAGCGCGGCGATGCCAGGAAGCAGAGCACTTCGGCGATCTCCTCGGGCTGCGCGACCCGGCCGAGGGGCTGGGCGCCGGCGAACGAGGCCAGGTACTCCCGGCTGTCGGGGCGGAAGGCGTCGAGGAAGTCGGTTTCGATGACCCCCGCCGCCACGATGTTCGCCCGGATGCCCAGCGGCCCGCCCTCGACGGCGAGGACCTTGGTCAGCTGAGCCAGGGCGCCCTTGGACGCGCTGTAGGCGGCACCGTCGGGCAGCGCGACGGTGCCGGCGTAGGACCCGGTGCTCACGATCGCCCCGCCCCCTCGGTCGCGCATCGCGCGGAACGCCTCACGCGCGAAGAGGAACGACGCCCGGGCGTTGACGGCCATCACCGCGTCCCAGTCCCGCGCCGTGGTGTCGGTGATCGGCTTGTTGAGGGTGCGTCCGGCGTTGTTGACCAGGATGTCGAGCCCGCCGAAGGCGCCGACGGCCTCCCGCACCGCGTCGCGCGCGGCGGTCTCGTCGGTGATGTCCCGGACCAGGGGCCGGACGCCGGGGAACTCCTCGGCCAGCTCGTCGACCTCGGGCCGCCGGTCGACCGCGACGAGCCGCGCGCCTCGGCCGTGCAGCAGCCGGACGGTCTCCCGGCCGACGCCGCGCGCCGCCCCGGTGACCAGGGCGATCCTGCCGGCGAACTCGGCGGTCCCGGTGGACGGATTCGCAGATGCCATTGTGCCTTCCTTCGTTTCACCGCTGTCGGGTGCCAGGGGCGGACGCGAGGACGCGGTGCCCCGCGTTCCGATCGGCGGCCCGCCGCTCAGTGCGCGGTGAGCCCGCCGTCGACCACGAGTTCCGAGCCGGTGACGAACGACGAGTCGTCGCAGGCCAGGAAGAGGAAGGCGGGCGCGATCTCGTCGGCGCGGCCGGCCCGCCGCATCGGGGTGCGCCGGATGTCCGGCTGCCGGTCGCCCTGCTCGTCCAGGACGTCCTGGATCATCGGCGTCGCGACGACGCCGGGATGCACCGAGTTGACCCGCACTCCCTGCCGCGCGTACTCGACCGCGGCGGTCTTGCTCAGCAGCCGGACCGCGCCCTTGGACGCCTGGTAGGCCGCGGCGGCGCCGCTCCCCACCAGGCCGAGCACCGACGAGGTGTTGACGACCGACGCGTTGCCGCTCTCGCGCAGGAGCGGCATCGCCGCCTTCATGCCGAGCCAGGTGCCCTTCTGGTTGACGTCGATCACGCGGTCCCAGGTGTCCTCGCGCGTGTCCTCGATGCCCGGCCAGTCCACGATGCCGGCGAGGTTCACCAGCACGTCCAGCGTCCCGAAGCGGTCGCGCACGAGGGTGATCACCTCGTCCCACTCCCGCGCGGACGAGACGTCCAGGCGCGCTTCGACGACCTCGGCGCCGCGGGCCCGGACGCGGCGGGCCAGGTCCCGCAGGGGCGCCTCGGCGATGTCGGTGATCACCAGCCGGGCGCCCTCGCGGGCGAAGAGTTCGGCCGTCGCGGTGCCGATGCCGCCGGTCGCGCCGGTGATCAGCGCGACCCTGCCGGCGAGCCGCCGTCCTGTCATGGATGTGCCTCCCGATTTCCGCGGCCTGGCTCCCCGGTGGAGCCGGGCCTTGTTCTCCACCGAGTCTGCGCAGGTCAGCGGGCATTAACCAGGACGCGGGGGGGGGGTGGGGGGGGGGCCCCCGCCCCCCCCCGG
>NZ_JBEYYT010000223.1:0-15288 GCF_040645715.1 Spirillospora sp. NPDC046719
CGGGGACGGCCAGCGCGGCGGCGAGGGCGAGGGCGGCGGCGAACGCCGTGCGGCGGACGGCTCCGGAGGGCGAGGGGCGCTGTGCTTGGCGGGACACCGAACCTCCTGTGGGACGCGGCGTCCCTACGGTGTCACCGATCTTCGCCGACCGCCACCGTCCGCACCGGCCGACCCCGGCCGCCGGGGTCCCTCCGGTCGAAAGCGCTTTCCTTCGGAATGGCGGCGAACGTGGGAACGGTCCACGGAAATCGGGTCCGCCATCCGCCTCTCACCTGCGGTTTTTTCCGCCATACTGGCGAACCGTGGTTTGGCAGCATCCGACAACAGACCCCTGACGGCAATCCGCTGGAAAACGGTGTGCTTTATGGTCTTCCTGGTGAATTCTTAGGGACTTCGACCACACCGTCTCTCGCGATCAGCGGCGCGGGTTCGGGCCAGGGGGGAAACCTATGACCTGGGACGTCCGCATGCGCAACAACATGTTCCGCCGGCTGCCGGTGGAGCAGGCGACCGGCCGGCTGTACGGCGGCCGGCACCGGCTCCGCGTCGTGTACCGGACCCGGGACCTGATCGTGCTCGGGCTCGGCGTGATGATCGGCTCCGGCATCTTCAAGATCTCCGGAGAGCAGGCCGCGGCCACCGCCGGCCCGTCGGTGATCGTCTCCTTCCTGATCGCCGGCGGCGTCTGCCTCCTCGCCGCCCTGTCCTACGCGGAGCTGTCCTCGATCGTCCCGGTCGCGGGCAGCGCCTACTCCTTCAGCTACGTCGCGTTCGGCGAGATCTGGGCGTGGGTGGTCGGCTGGGCGCTGGTGCTGGAGCTGCTGCTCGCCGCGTCGGTCGTGGCGCGGGCCTGGTCGCTGTACGCCGCGCAGGCCCTCGCCGACTTCGCGGTGCCCGTGCCGTCCTGGCTCGCCGGGATCATCGGGCAGGAGAAGGGCTTCGACCTGTTCGCGTTCGGCATCCTGGTGCTGCTGATCGCCATGCTGGCCACCGGCAGCCGGATGAGCCTGCGCAGCCTGTGGTTCATGGTGATGGCCAAGCTGATCGTGATCGGGCTGGTCGTCGCGACCGGGCTGAAGTTCTTCCACGCCGGCAACCTCACGCCGTTCGTGCCGCCCGCGCGGCCCGCGCCCGCCGGCGCCACGACCGTGCTGGACGCGGTGCTCGGCGCGGTCACCGGCAGCAAGCCGGAGGTGTTCGGGATCTGGGGTGTCTTCGCCGCCGCGCCCGCGATCGCGTTCGCCTACATCGGCTTCGACCTGATCGCGACCGCGTCCGAGGAGACCGACGACGCGCCCCGCAAGGTGCCGCGCGGCATGCTGACCAGCCTCGCGATCGCCGTCGTGCTGTACGTCGCGGTCGCCGTCGCGATGGTCGGCATGGTCTCCACCGACCGGCTCGACCCCGCCAAGCCGCTCCTGGCGACCGCGTTCGGCCTCGTCGGCGCGGACTCCATGGGCAAGATCATCGACATCGGGGCGGTGCTGGCGCTGACCACCGTGATCCTGGTGGTGCTGATCAGCCTGACCCGGGTGGTGTTCTCCATGTCCCGGGACGGCCTGCTGCCCCGCCCGATCGCCGGGATGAGCCGGTTCCGGGTGCCGTCGCGGGCCACGCTGGTCGCGGGCGGCGCGGCGGTCGTGATGTCGCAGAGCGTCAACGTGCTCACGCTGGAGCAGATGGTCGTGATCGGGACGCTGTTCGCGTTCCTGTTCGTCTCGGCGGGCGTGCTGGCGCTGCGCCGCGACCGCCCCGACCTGCACCGCCCGTTCCGCGTCCCGGCGGCGCCGGTCACCGCGGTCGCCACGATCCTCGCGACCGGCTGGCTGATGCTGAACCTGAAGGTGCAGACGTGGGGGTACTTCACCGTCTGGATGGCCGCGGGCATCGCGATCTACCTGGTGTACGGCCGCCGCAAGAGCCAGATGAAGCTGCTGCTGGACGCGCCGCCCGGGCGTCCTGCCGCCGCGCGGACGGACGCGCCGCCGCCCGGCGTGGCGCCCCTCGACGCGTCCTTCGCCGGGCCGCCCGCCGGGCCGTCCATCGGGCCCGCGCCCGGCGGCGGGTTCCCGGCGCCGCCCTTCGATCCGTACCGGGCCGGTCCGCGGCCGCACGTCCCCGCGCCGGAGAGCCCCTACCCGACCGGCCGGTACTCGGTGGGACGCAGGCCGATCGGCCAGGACGCCGCCGATCCCTACGAGCGTGAGCCGTACGCGCGGGGCGGCCCCGGCCCGGAGCGGCCGGCGCGGGAGGACGCGGCGGACGGGCCGGCCGATCCGTACGCCCTCGACCCGGGGGTGCCGGACCCCTTCGCGTCCGGGCCGCACGAGGAGCCGCCCTACCCGGGCGGGCGCCACCGCCGCTGACGAACACCCGAACGCCCCTGAGCGCCGTCTCCCCAGGTGGGAGGCGGCGCTCTGCGCTTGCCGCCGGGAACGGGGTGGACAGACCACCGCACTCCGGGTTATGTTCTTCTCACATCGAGATGAACTCACTCTGAGACTTACTCAGTTCGAGACCATGGAGAGGCGCGGATGTCCCCGGAACCGATGCGCGACGAGAGCGAGTTCCTCGCGAGCTACGACCCGCGCGCCTACGACCCCGTCGCCGTGACCGTGGACGTCGTCGCCCTCACCATCCGGGACGGCGCGCTGCACGTCCTGCTCGTGCGCCGCGGCGGCGCGCCGTTCGCCGGCATGTGGGCGCTGCCCGGCGGGTTCGTCCACGCGGGCGGCCGGCGCGAGGCCGAGGACCTGCCGGACGCCGCCGTCCGCGAGCTGGCCGAGGAGACCGGCCTCAGCGGGAAGGACGGCGCGCTCGGGCGCGTCCACCTGGAGCAGCTCGGCACCTACGGCGCCCCCGGCCGCGACCCGCGCATGCGGATCATCTCCGTCGCCTACCTGGCGTTCGCGCCCGAGCTCCCCGACCCCGAGGCGGGCGGCGACGCCGCCGACGCCGCCTGGGTCCCGGTCGGCGCGCTCGGCCTGACCGAGTCCGGCGACCAGCGGCCCGGCACCACCCGGCGGCTCGCGTTCGACCACGCGCGGATCCTCTCCGACGGCCTGGAGCGGGCCCGCGGCAAGCTCGAGTACACCCCGCTCGCCACGGCGTTCTGCGGCGCCGAGTTCACGATCCCCGAGCTGCGCGCCGTCTACGAGGCGGTCTGGGGCGAGGAGCTGCACGCCGGCAACTTCCACCGGAAGGTGCTGTCGGTGCCCGGCTTCGTGGAGAGCACCGGCGCCACGTCCGACAGGGGCGGCCGGCGCGGCGGTCCCCGGCCCCGCCTCTACCGCGCGGGCGACGCCCGCCTCCTGCACCCCGCACTGCTGCGGCCCGGCCGCGAGGAAGAGATCAGGTGATGCCCTCATGAGCAGGCACAGCGGAAGCACCGGCGACCTCGGCGAGGCGCTGGCCCGGCTCGACCGCGCCCGCGTCCCCGCCGACCTGTTCGGCGACGACGCCGCCGAGGCGGCGCGCCGCTACCGGCGGCTCGTCCGGCTCGTCCACCCGGACGCGACCGGCGGCCGCACCCGCGACGCGTTCGTCCGGCTGAACGCCCTGTGGCGGACCTATAACCGGTCCGACCCGTCCGTCCTCACCACCCGCCGGCACTCCTACCGCATCGCGGGCGATCCCGTCTCCGGCGACCTCGCCGAGCTCTACCGGGCCGGGACGGACACCCGGCCGGGCGAGGTGCTGCTGAAGATGCCGCGCGACCCCCACGACGGCGACCTGCTGGAACGCGAGGCCGTCGCGCTGCGCCAGCTCCCCAAGGACGGGGACGGGCGCTTCCTGCCGTACGTGCCGTACCTCGTCGAGTCGTTCCGCCACAAGGACGCGGCGACGGGGACGCAGCGGCAGGCGAACGCGGTCGCCGCGCTCGACGGCTTCCGCACCCTGGCCGAGGTCAAGGCCGCCTTCCCCGGCGGCGTCGACCCGCGCGACGCCGCGTGGATGTGGCGGCGGCTGCTGGTCGGGCTGGGGTTCGCGCACCGCGCGGGCGTGCTGCACGGCGCGGTGCTGCCCGACCACGTCATGATCCACCCGGAGGAGCACGGGCTGGTCCTGGTCGACTGGTGCTACTCCGTGCCCGGCTGCTACTCCTACGCCGACGCGTCCGGGCGCGTCCCCGCCCTGGTGGAGCGGTACCGCGACTGGTACCCGCCGGAGGTGCCGGCGCGGCGGCCCGCCAGCGAGGCCACCGACCTCTACATGGCCACCCGGTGCATGACCGACCTGATGGGCGAGCGGGCGCCCAAGGCGATGCGCATGTTCGCGCGCGGCTGCCTGCTGTCCGCGCAGAACCGCCGCCCCCGCGACGCCTGGCGGCTGCTGGGCGAGCTCGACGAGCTGCTCGAACGGCTCTACGGCCCGCGGCGGTTCCGCCCCTTCCACCTGCCCGTCGCCCACTGAAGGAGAAGACCCATGGGAAGCGGAAACTGGTCCACCGACGTCTACGCCGCGCGCGCGAGCTATCGCGCGTCCACCGGCTCCAGCGCGTTCGCCTACAGCGACGGCGGCGCCACCACCACCCACCCCGACCTCGACCCGAAGGGCGTGGCCCTCCGGGAGAGCCGCGACTCCGACGACCACCCCGAGTCGCTGGCGATCGGCGTCCTGTTCGACGTCACCGGCTCGATGGGCGGCGTGCCGCGCACCCTGCAGACCAAGCTGCCCGACCTGCTCGGCCTGCTGCTGCGCAAGGGCTACGTCGAGCACCCGCACATCCTGTTCGGCGCGGTCGGCGACGCGACCTGCGACCGGGCGCCGCTGCAGATCGGCCAGTTCGAGGCCGACAACCGGATGGACGACGACCTCGGCAAGATCCTGCTGGAGGGCGGGGGCGGCGGCCAGATGCGCGAGTCGTACGAGCTGGCCATGTACTTCATGGCGCGGCACACCTCGATCGACTGCTTCGAGAAGCGCGGCAAGCGCGGCTACCTGTTCATGATCGGCGACGAGCTGGCGTACCCGAAGATCAAGCGGCGGGAGGTCGCCAAGGTCGTCGGCGACGACCTGGAGCGCGACCTGCCGATCGAGGACGTGCTGCGCGAGCTCCAGCGGATGTACGAGGTGTACTTCATCATCCCCGAGGGCGCCTACCACTCCGGCAGCCGCGAGCTGAAGGACTTCTGGCAGGGGCTGCTCGGCCAGCACGTCCTCTACCTCGACGACCTCGACGCCGTCTGCGAGACGATCGCGCTGACCGTCGGGCTCGCCGAGGACGCCATCGACCTGGACGAGGGCCTGGAGCACCTGGCCGAGGCCGGCTCGGACGCGGGCGCGTCGGTGTCGCGGGCGCTGGCCCCGCTGGACGCGTCCCGCGCGCCGGTCGCGGTGTCGGCGACGCCGCCCGGCCTGGACGCCTCCGGGCCGTCCGGGACGACGCGGCTCTGATCGCCCGCTCGCGAGCGGAAGGGACCTCGATGGGGCACGTCATCGTCGTCGACCTCGGGTTCGGGGACGCGGGCAAGGGCACGGTCGTCGACCACCTCTGCCGCACGTCGCCGGTGGCGGCGGTCGTCCGGTTCAACGGCGGCGCGCAGGCGGCGCACAACGTCGTCGCCGGCGACGGCCGGCACCACACGTTCGCCCAGTTCGGCTCGGGGACGTTCACGCCGGGCGTCCGGACGCACCTGTCGCGGTTCATGCTCGTCGACCCGCTCGCGCTCGCCGCCGAGGCCGACCACCTCCGGCGGCTCGGCGTGGGCGACGCGCTGGACCGGCTCACCGTGGACCGGGACGCGCTGCTCACCACGCCGTACCACCGGGCCGCCAACCGCGCGCGCGAGCGGGCGCGCGGCGCGGCCCGGCACGGGTCGTGCGGCATGGGCATCGGCGAGACCGCGTCCTACGCCCTCGCGCACGACGACGCGCCGCGCGCGGGCGACTGCCTGTCACCCGCCCGGCTGCGCCGCCGGCTCGCCGCCGTGCACGACTGGTACCGGGCGTCGTTCCCGTCCGGCGAGGACGTCCCGGACGTCGCCGCCTGCGCGGACGCGTTCATCGCGTTCGCCGAGCGGGTGCGGATCGTCGGCGGCGGCCACCTGCACGGCCTGCTCCGGTCCGGCGACGTGGTGTTCGAGGGCGCGCAGGGCGTGCTGCTCGACGAGCGGCACGGCTTCCACCCGTACACGACCTGGTCGACCACGACCTTCGCCAACGCCGAGACGCTGCTGGACGAGGCGGGCGCGTCGGCGGCCCGGCTCGGCGTCCTGCGGACGTACGCGACGCGCCACGGCCCGGGGCCGTTCGTCACCGAGGACGCGGCGCTGACCGCCGCCCTCCCCGAGCCGCACAACGGCACGGGCCCCTGGCAGGGCGCCTTCCGCGCCGGCCACCTCGACGCCGTCGCGCTCCGGTACGCGCTGGAGGTCGCCGGCGGCGCGGACGGCCTGGCGGTCACGCATCTGGACGTCGCGGGGGCGCTTCCCGACCTGCGCGTCTGCCACGCCTACGCGACGCCGGACGGGCGGCTGGACCGGCTGCCGGCGGGCGGGGGCGGCCTGGACCGCCAGGCCGCCCTCACCCGCCGGCTGGCGTCGGCGCGGCCGGTCTACGCGCCGCTGGGCCGTCCGGTCGCGACGATCGAGGACGCGCTCGGCGTCCCGGTCGTCCTCACCTCGCACGGCCCGTCGGCCGCGGACAAGCGCCCCACCGGTCAGCCGTTCTCGCGGAACCCGGGCACCTTGCGCAGGACCGCGTAGAGCAGCGCCGCCAGGACGAACCCGACCGCGAACGTGATGTCGCCGAACGACGGGTGGTGGCTCGGCACGATCCCGACGTACTTCTCCTGGTTGGAGAACAGCCACACCGACACCACCACGGCGACCGCCATCGCCGTCGGCCCGGCCCAGTTGCGGCGCGCGGCGTCGAACACCATGGCGTCCACCCGCGCGTCCGCGTCCCGCACCGACCAGATCCCGCGCCGCAGCACCAGGTCGGCCAGCACCACGCCGAGCCAGGGCCCGATCCAGTACGCGATGACCAGCAGGAACGCCTCGTAGTCGTGGCCGGCGTCGTCCAGCCCGAAGTAGGCGACGACGAGCCCGACCGCGCCGAACGCCCCGGCGACCAGCGCGCGCTGCAGCCGCGCCGGCAGCGGCAGCCGGATCCCCGTCGCGACGAACGACATGGACCCGGAGTAGATGTTGATCGCGTTGGCGCCGACCGCGCCGATCGCGATGACCAGCAGGGTGAGGTTCGCGACGAGGGAGGGCAGGTGCCCGGTGAACGCGCCGGTCGGGTCGGCGAGCGCCGCGCCGCCGAGCGTCGCCGACGCCGCGCCGACGATCTGCAGGACGGTGCAGCCGGCGAAGACGCCGAGCGCGGCCCACAGGCCCGCGGCGCGCGGGCTCGTCGTGGCCGGCAGGTAGCGGGTGTAGTCGGCGGCGTAGGGGTTCCAGCCCGCCGCGTACCCGAAGCTCGCGCCGACCACGATGAGGAACGCGCCGATCCCGCCCGCCCCGGCCCCGGCCGGTGCGGGCGCGCCGAAGTCCGCCTTCGCGAGGATGATCACGGACGCGATGCCGAAGACCACCGCCAGCACCGGGAACGCGTACCGCTCGTAGGCGTGCACGAGGTTGTGCCCGAAGAACGCGACCCCCGCCTGCAGCGCGACCACGATCGCCAGGCACAGCGGCTTCGGCATGCCGGTCAGCGTGTTGAGCGCCAGCGACCCGCTGACGCTGTTCACCGCGAACCAGCCGACGCCGCCCGCCACCGAGTTGACCGCGGACGGCAGCATGTTGCCGCGGTGCCCGAACGGCACCCGGCCGAGCACCATCTCCGGCACCCCGTAGCGGGGGCCGCGCGCCGACAGGACCGCGTGGGTCGCCGAGCCGAGCAGCGTGCCCACCACGATCGCGCCGGTGGCCTGCCAGAACGTCAGCCCGAACGCGGCGACCGCGAGCACGCCGAGGAACACCGTCGCGAACTCCAGGTTCGGCGACGTCCACGTCCACAGCAGGTCGAGCGGCCGGCCGTGCCGCTGGTCGAGGGGGATGAAGCCGGCGCCGCCCGGCTCGACCGCGGCGACCCGCGCGCCGTAGTCGCCTTCGCGGACGTCCACGCCCGCGGGCGCGCCTTCCTGGATCTCCGTCACGGGGGGACCTTTCAGCGTGGTCAGGCGAGGGTGATGGCGTCGAGGCGTTCGAGGAGGAAGTCGTGCGCGCGCACGGTCGCGCCGCCGGCGGCACGGCCGACGGGCGGCCCGAGCGGCTCGACGCGGGTGTCCGGGTCGCACTCGTAGAAGAAGATCAGCGACACGAGCTCCTCGTCCGGGGCGCTCGGGTCCGGCGGCAGGACGCGGTGCCGGTTGGACGTCCAGCGGCCGCCGGTCCAGTGGGCGAGCAGATCGCCGACGTTGATGGTGAAGGAGTCCTCGACCCACGGGGCGTCCACCCAGCCGGCCTCCTCGGAGTGCACCTGGAGGCCGCCCACCCCGTCCTGCCGGTCCAGGACCGTGAGGGTGCCGAAGTCGGTGTGCGGGCCGATCCGGAACTGGCCGGGCTCCGGCTCCCCGAGCTGCGACAGCGGCGGGTAGCGGTTGATGTTCAGCGTGAAGGACGGGTTCAGGGCGTGCGCCGTGAAGAAGCCCGACGGCAGGCCGAGCGCGACCGCGCACAGCGCGAGCAGGTCGTCCGACAGCCGCTTCATCCGGGCCAGGTAGCGCGTCAGCAGCGCCTCCAGCTCCGGCACCTCGCCCGGCCACACGTTCGGCAGGAACCACTCGGCGTCGAAGAACGGGTCGCCGGTCGGGCGGTCCGCGCCGACCGCGAACGTCTCCTTCAGGTCAGGCGGCGTCGCGGTGCCCTCGGCGTACCCGTTGGCCTCGACGCCGGGCGGCAGCCAGCCGCGCTCCCCCACGGTCGCCGCGTACCGCTGCTTGACCTCCCGCGGCAGCGCGAAGAACCGCTTGGCGGCGGCGCGGATCGCGTCCCGGTCCGCGGCCGGCACCCCGTGCCCGGTGACCACCAGGAAGCCGATCTCGCTCAGCGCGGCGTCGACCCGCGCGGCGACGGCGGCGCGGTCGCGCTCACCGCCGTGGAACCAGGGGGCGAGGTCGATGATCGGGACGGCTTTCATGGAACGGTCCTTTCCGGGTGGGTGCGGCGCTGCGCTCACTATCGCTGGCGATCAAGGCCGAATCACCCCTCGAAACGGAGATGAAACCGTCACTTCGGAAGATTTAACGTCGCCGGAACATCCGGGGGCCGATGGCCCTCCGGCCGGTCTCCGGATGACCGGCATCGGCCGACGGCCGCCGCCCATTGACCCGGGGCCGCGGTGAGACCAAGATCTCCCCGAACGCCGCGGATCTCCCGGAGGTGGACGATGCGTGCCCGGTCCATGCGTGCCCTGTCCCTGCGCGCCCTGTCCCTGCGCGCCCTCGCTTCGGGCGCGGCCCTGGTCCTGTCCGCGGCCCTGCTCGCCGTGACGCCGGCGTCCGCCGACACCGCCCCCGCGGGCGGCGACGGCTGCGACCCGATCGACCCGGCGTCGTGCCTGCTGCCGTTCCCGAGCAACTGGTACACCAAGCCCGACCCGCGCACACCGACCGGCGTGCGGATCGACATGCGGACCACGCTGAAGAACGCGCTCGGCCTGCCCGTGTCGCCCGACGCGTGGAACCGCGCGGACGGCTTCTCCCCCGGGTCCGAGCTCCTCACCCGCGTCCCCGGCGTCGACCTGGCGCGCACCGGCGCCGCCCCCGTCACCGACATCGGCGCGTCGCTGAAGCCGGACGCGCCGATCGTCATCGTCGACACCGCGACCGGGCAGCGCTGGCCGTACTGGGCCGAGCTCGACGCCAACGCCCCCGACGACCGCAGGGCGCTGATCGTCCGGCCCGCGAAGAACCTCGTCGAAGGCCACCGCTACGCCGTCGCGCTGCGGAACCTGCGCGACGCGTCCGGGAACCCCATCCCGCCGAACGCGGCGTTCGCCAAGATCCTCGGCCCGGCGCTGCCGTCCACGGACCCGCTGTACGCGCGGCAGAAGGCCGAGAAGAAGGTGCTCGCGGACCTCGCCGCGCGCGGCGTGAAGCGCGACGGCCTGTACCTGGCCTGGGACTTCACCGTCGCCAGCGCGCGGAGCCTCGCCGGGCCGATGCTGCACGTCCGCGACGACGCGCTCCGCGGGCTCGGCGACCGGTCGCCGTCGTTCCTGGTGACGCAGGTGACGAACAACGTCGACGACAAGATCGCGCGCGAGGTCAAGGGCGTCGTGTGGGCGCCGAGCTACCTCGACCAGTACGGCGGGCTCCCCGGGTCGGCGTTCCACTACGGCGAGGACGGCCTCCCGTCCCGGCTGCCCGGCAACAACCAGGCCGTCCCGTTCCAGTGCGAGATCCCGAAGGCCGCGTTCGGCAAGCCCGCGAACCCCGCCCTCTACGGGCACGGGCTGCTCGGCGGCGAGGACGAGGTGGGCGCCGGGAACGTCAAGGCGATGGCCGCCGAGCACGACTTCGCGTTCTGCGCGACGAAGTGGATCGGCATGTCCGAGGAGGACGTCCCGAACGTCGTCTCCGCGCTCGCCGACATCAGCCGGTTCCGCACCGTCGCCGACCGGCTCCAGCAGGGCATGCTGAACTTCGTCTTCCTCGGCCGCGCGATGACCCGCGGCTTCGCCGGCGACAAGGCGTTCCAGGACGACTCCGGCAGGCCGCTGATCGCGCCGGGCGCCCCGCTCACCTACGACGGCAACAGCCAGGGCGGGATCATGGGCGGCGCGCTCACCGCCGTCTCCCCCGACCTGCGCCGCTCCGTCCTCGGCGTCCCCGCGATGAACTACAGCACGCTGCTCAACCGCAGCGCCGACTTCCCCGAGTACGCCAAGGTCCTCGACCTGTTCTACCCCGACAAGCTCGACCAGCAGATCGGCCTCGCGCTGATCCAGATGCTGTGGGACCGCGGCGAGGCCGACGGCTACGCCTGGCACATGACCGACCACCCGTACCCGGGCACCCCGAAGCACCAGGTGCTGATGCACGTCGCGTTCGGCGACCACCAGGTCGCGACCGTCGCCGCCGAGGTCGAGGCCCGCACGATCGGCGCCCGGCTCCACGCCCCGACCGTGCGGCCCGGGCGCAGCCTCGACGTCGCCCCGTACTGGAACATCCCGACGTTCGGCGCGTCCACCGCCGGGTCGGCGATGGTCGTGTGGGACAGCGGCTCCCCCGCGCCGCCGACCACGAACACGCCGCCCACCGAGGGCCGCGACCCGCACTCCGACCCGCGCAACAACGCGGACGCCCGGCGGCAGAAGGCGATCTTCCTGACCACCGGGAGGACCGTCGACGTCTGCGGCGGCGGCCCCTGCGTGATCGCCCCCTGACGGGCGGCTGAGAGAATGGGAACATGCTCCAGGTATGCCCGAACGGGAGCCGGGCGCAGGGCGTCCCGGTCACACCGGACGAACTCGCGGCGGCCGTCCGCGCGTCCGTGGACGTCGGCGCGCAGGACGTCCACCTCCACCCGCGCGACGCCGCCGGCGCCGACACCATGGACCCCCGCCACGTCGCCGCCGCGCTCACCGCGGTCCGCGAGGCCGCGCCCGGCGTGCCCGTCGGCGTCACCACCGGCGCCTGGACCGCCGAGGACCCCGGCGAGCGCGCCGCGCTGATCCGGTCCTGGACCGTCCTGCCCGACCACGCGTCGGTCAACTTCCACGAGGACGGCGCCGAGCGCGTCGCCGAGACCCTCCTCGACCGCGGCGTCGGCGTCGAGGCCGGGATCTTCTCCGGCACCGAGGCCGCCGCGCGGTTCCTGCGCTGGCCCCGCGCCCGCGAGGTGCTGCGCGTCCTCGCCGAGGTCACCGACCCCGACCCGGAGACCTCGACCGGCACCGCGAAGGACCTCCTGCACGCCATCGGCACCGGCCACGGGCGGCCCGTGCTGCTGCACGGCGAGGACGGCGGCGCCTGGCCCGTCCTCCGCCTCGCCGTCCGGTTCAACCTCGACGTCCGCGTCGGCCTGGAGGACGTCCTCACCCTTCCGGACGGCGCCGCCGCAGTCGACAACACCGCCCTCGTCCAGACCGCCGGGATGCTGCTCCAGGCATAACGGCCGGATCCGGCCCGACCGCCGGGGGGCGCGCGTGCGTATCCCCCAGCATGAACCGACGCCCCATCGCCGCCGCGGCCCTCGCCGCCGCGATGACGCTCACCGGCGCCTGCGAGTACACCGCCGCGGCCCGGACGGCCGGCCCCGCCGGCCCCGCCGCGAAGAGCCCCCGGGCCACCGGCTCGCCCACCGCCGCGCCGCGGACCACGGCACCGGCCCGCAGGTTCGACGAGGCCGGGTTCGACGAGGACCTCCGCACCGCCACCGCGATCACCGACGGCTACTGGCGCCGGCACTGGACGCGGTTCTTCACCGGCTCCTACCGGTCACCGCGCGTCGTCGGCCTCTACGACGGCTCCGACCCCGCGGCCACGCCCACCTGCGGCGGCGAACCCCTCGAACGCGACAACGCCGAGTACTGCCCCGCCGGCGACTTCCTCGCGTGGGACGCCCACCTGATGCGGACCGGCTACGCGAACGGCGACGCCTGGGTGTACCTCGTCGTCGCCCACGAATGGGGCCACGCCGTCCAGAACCGCCTGCAGCGCCGCCTCGTCTCCGCCGCCGCCGAACTCCAGGCCGACTGCCTCGCCGGCGCCGTCCTCTACGGATCCGCCGCCGACGGCGACCTGACGTTCGAGGCCGGCGACGCGCGGGAGATCGTCGACTCGTTCCAGGTCATCGGCGACCGGACGCCCTGGACGAGGCCCGGCGACCACGGCACCGCCTCGCAGCGGCTGCAGAGCTTCTCCCGCGGCGGCGCCCACGGCGTCCCCGCCTGCTTCACCTGACCGGACGGCACGGAACGAACAGGAACAGGCCGATCCGCCCCGACCGCTTGGCGACCGTCCGTGCCCGCGCGATGCTCTCGAGTGACCGGACCTGGCCCGATCCGCTGGGGGGCATCGTGAAGGACACCGCCGTCGCCATGGTCGTCATCGAGCACGAACGGCACACCACCGTCCTGCTGACCGGCGAGATGGACCAGGCGTCCGCTCCCGCCGTCCGGACCCGGCTCCTCGGCTTCGCCGCGCGCCCCATCGTCCTGGACATCGCCGGCGTCTCCTTCATCGACGCCGAAGGCATGCGCGCCGTCTCGCACTGCGCCCGCCGCTGCGAGGACAACGGCGCCGCCCTCGCCGTGGTCGGCGCAGGGCCCTTCGCCCGCCGCATGTTCCGGGTCGTCGGCCTCGACCGGTGCGTCCCGCTCTGCGCCTCCATGGACGAGGCCCTCTGGTGCACCGTCCCCCGCAGCGACGACGAGATCGCCGCCTGGCTGGCCTAGCGGCGCCCGACGCCGCCCGTCAGCCCTCGGACAGGTAGCGCTCGACGGACTCCACCTTCGCGTCCATCGCGCCCGTCACCCCCGGCCGCAGATCCGCCTTCACCACCAGGCTCACCCGGGGCGCCCGCGCCGCCACCGCGTCCGTGGCCGCCTTCACCACCGCCATCACCTCGTCCCACTCCCCCTCCACCGTCGTGAACATCGCGTCGGTGCGGTTCGGCAGGCCGCTGGCCCGCACCACCCGCACCGCCTCCGCGACCAGTTCACCGACGTCCTCCCCCGCCCCGAGCGGGGTCACCGAGAACGCAACGAGCACAACGCACCTCCTGGTCAGGGCTGCACGACCTGCCTGACCACGATCTCATCCAGCCGCCGCTCCACGATCACCCCCACCGGCCAGTCGCGCACCAGGCAGCGCAGCAGCGCCGCGTCGTGCTCGGCGAACGACGGGTCGCACCCCTGCTGCTCCAGGCTGGAGCGGATCGCCTCCACGTAGTCCTCGTCGGTGAACCCCGGCACCTCCCGCACCATCGCCGTCGTCGTCGCACGGTGCGAGTTCAGCCCGGCGAACGAGCGGCCGCACCCGCAACCGCCGTCCGGGTCGTCCCGGTCGCGGGCGCACACCACGCCGATGTGCACCAGTTCCCCCTCGACGCACCAGTCGAAGTCGTTGTCGCGCAAACCCTGGCTGGAGTTGGTGGCAGTGAGCAGCTTCAAGGCCATACCCCCTCGGCGTCCGTGGACCAGCCCACCGTACGACGAGGGTCTGACGTAACGTCGGGAGCATGAGCGAAAGCACGGATGTCCTCGTCGAACGCGACGGCGCCTTCACCACCGTCACCATGAACCGCCCGCGCCGCCGCAACGCTCTGTCCCGCACGTTCCTCCTCCAGCTCACCGACGCGTTCACCGAGGTCGCCGGCACCGACGCCCGCGGCGTGATCCTCGCCGCCAACGGGCCCGTCTTCTCCGCCGGGCACGACTTCGCCGACATGGCCGGCGCGTCCCACGCCGACGTCCGCGACCTCCTGCGCGTCTGCACCGACCTCATGCGGACGATCCAGTCCGTCCCGCAGGTGGTGATCGCCCGCGTGCACGGCCTCGCCACCGCCGCCGGCTGCCAGCTCGTCGCGTCCTGCGACCTCGCCGTCGCCGCCGAGAGCGCCGCGTTCGCCGCCCCCGGCGGCAAGGGCGGCTGGTTCTGCCACACCCCCCTCGTCGCGATCTCCCGCAACGTCGGCCGCAAACGCGCCGCCGAGATGGCCCTCACCGGCGACACCATCGACGCCGCCACCGCCGCCGACTGGGGCCTCGTCAACTACGCCGTCCCCGACGACGACCTCGAAAAGGCCACCCTCGCCCTCCTCCAGCGCGCCACCCAGGGCAGCCCGCGCAGCAAGGCCCTCGGAAAGCAGGCCATGTACGCCCAGCTCGACCGCCCCGAAGCCGACGCCTACACCTACGCCGTCGAGGTCATGGCCGCCTCCAGCCAGACCCCCGAAGCCCAGGAGGGCATGCGCGCCTTCCTGGACAAGCGCCGCCCCACCTGGCCCGCCTGACCCCCGCCCCGACCGCTTCTCGCTGGCCCCCGCCGACGCCCCGCCGCTAAGATGGCACCCGGCACGCCCCCGACCGCAGCGTCACGACGGGGCGCCGCCCCCGGGGTGGTAGCTCAGCTGGTCAGAGCAGGAGACTCATAATCTCCCGGTCGCGGGTTCGAGTCCCGCCCGCCCTACGGTCGGGCTGTTCGTCGGCCTTTGGCCGCCTTCCCGTTGGCGTGGTGTCTTTCTGGGGGGCGACCCCCAGACCCCCGATGTGGGGGGGGGGGGGGCCCGGACCGCCCCACCCCCCCGGTGGGGCCCCACCCCCCGCCCGGCCGCCGCGGCGCCGGGGGGGGGGGCGCGCGGCCCGCCGGGCGCACGCGGGCGCGGGGCGCGG
>NZ_JBEYYT010000224.1:0-15227 GCF_040645715.1 Spirillospora sp. NPDC046719
GTGGCGCCCGGGCGCGTTCGACCGCGTGATGGTGGACGCGCCCTGCACCGGCCTGGGCGCGCTGCGGCGCCGTCCCGAGGCCCGCTGGCGCCGCGGCCCCGAGTCGGTCGCCGAACTCGGGCCGCTGCAGCGCCGGCTGCTGGCGACCGCGCTGGAGTCGGTCCGCCCCGGCGGCGTCGTCGCCTACGTCACCTGCTCGCCGCACCTCGCCGAGACGCGGGTGGTGGTGGACGACGTGCTGCGCGACCGCGGCGACGTCGAGCGGCTCGACGCGCCCGCCGTCCTCGCCTCGGTCGCGGCGGCCCTCACGGGCGTGGGCGACGGCCCGTACGCGCAGTTCTGGCCGCACCGGCACGGCACCGACGCCATGTTCCTCGCCCTCCTGCGCCGCGGGGACTGATACGCCGGTGCTCACCGGCTTCATGCTCGCGATGACGTACCTCGGCAGCGCCGGGTTCTACATCCCGGCGCTCGTGGTCCTCTACTGGTGCGTCCATCCGCGGCTCGCCGCGCGCGCGATCGTCCTCCTGGCGTTCGGGTCGACGCTCAACACGGTCCTGAAGCTGGTGTGGCACGCCCCGCGCCCGTTCTGGACGGACCCGTCCGTCCACGGGCGGCAGCCGCTCGCCTCGTTCGGGATGCCGTCGGGACATGCCCAGAACGCGGTCGTGACCTGGGGTTTCTTCGCGTCCCGGACGCGCCGACCCGGCGTGTGGGCGGCGGCGGCCGCCGTCATCGCGCTGATCGGGGCGTCCCGGGTCTACCTGGGCGTGCACTCGTCCGGCCAGGTCCTCGCCGGATGGGCGATCGGCCTGGGCGTCCTGGTCGCGGGGCTGTGGCTCGAACCGCGGGTCGTCCCGTGGTGGAGCGCGCGCCCGCTGCTCCTCCAGGCGGCGATGGCGCTGGTGATCGCGCTGGCGTTCCTGGGCGGCGCCTGGCTCGCCGTCCGCTCCCTGCACGGCTGGCACTGGCCGGCCGCGTGGGCGAGGGCCATCGTCGCGGACGGCGGGCACACCCGCCCCATCACCGTGAACGAGGCGGCCGCCGCCTCCGGCGGGCTGTTCGGGATCCTCGCGGGGATGTCGATCGCCGCCGCGCGCGGCTGGTTCGACGCGGGCGGCCCCCTCGGGCGCCGCCTCGCGCGCCTGGTCGTCGGCGCCGCGGGCGCGGGCGTGATCTCCTCGCTCGACCTGCTCCCGTGGGCCCGCGCGGCCGAGGCGTTCACCGTCCAGGCGCTGCTCGCCCTGTGGGCGACGGCGGGCGCGCCGGAGGCGTTCGTCCGGCTCGGCCTGGCGCGCCGGGCCACCCCTCCGCTCACCCGGCCGGGTGATGGGCCGGACGAACCGGCCCAATAGACTCGGGGCATCATGGCACCACAGATCGCACCCAGCATCCTCTCCGCGGACTTCGCCCGCCTGGCCGAGGACGTCGCGCTCATCTCCGGCACCGCCGACTGGGTGCACGTCGACGTCATGGACAACCACTTCGTGCCCAACCTCACCCTGGGCCTCCCGGTCGTCGAGGCGCTGCTCAAGCACAGCGCGCTGCCCCTCGACTGCCACCTGATGATCGAGGACCCGGACCGGTGGGCGCCGCAGTACGCCGAGGCCGGGGCGGGCTCCGTCACCATCCACGCCGAGGCCGCCAAGGCGCCGATCCGCACGCTCCGCGCCATCCGCGCCGCCGGCGCGCGCGCCGGGCTCGGTGTGAATCCCGCCACTCCGGTCGAGGGGTTCGAGGACCTCCTCGGCGAGATCGACATGCTCCTGCTGATGACCGTGGAGCCCGGGTTCGGCGGGCAGAGGTTCCTGGACGTCGTGCTGCCGAAGGTCCGCCGCGCCCGCGACATGATCAAGGGCCGGGACCTGCCGGTGTGGGTCCAGGTGGACGGCGGCGTCAGCGCCGAGACGATCGAGCGCTGCGCGGAGGCCGGAGCGGACGTCTTCGTCGCGGGCAGCGCCGTGTACGGCGCCGACGACCCGTCCGAGGCCGTCCGGAGGCTGAAGGCGCAGGCGGAGAAGGCGACCGCGGCCGCCTCGTGGTGATGGTTCGATGACCGCATGGTGACACTGCCCTGTACGGCCGTCCTTTTCGACGTGGACGGCACGCTCGTCGACTCGACCCCGCTGGTCGAGGCCGCCGCCCGCGTCTGGGCGGCGGAGTACGGGCTCGACGCCGACGAGTTCCTGTCGGGCGCGCACGGCCGCCGCACGAGCGACCGCGTCGCCGACTTCCTGCCCGCCGACCGGGTCGCCGCGGCCACCGCCCGCCTCGACGCGCTGGAGGCGGAGCGCACCGACGGGATCACCGCGCTGCCCGGCGCCCTGGCCCTGCTGACCGCGATGAACGGCATGCCGTGGGCGATGGTGACGTCCATGGACAAGGAGCAGCTCCGGGTCCGCACCGGGGTCGCCGGCGTCCCGCTGCCGCCCGTCGTCGTCACCGCCGAGGACGTCTCGCGCGGCAAGCCCGACCCGTCCGGGTACCTGCTGGCGGCCGGCCGCCTCGGCGTCGACCCGTCGGCCTGCGTCGTCATCGAGGACGCCCCGGCCGGCATCGCCGCGGGCCGCGCCGCCGGCGCGACCGTCCTGGCCGTGGGCACCAGCCACGACCGGGCCGAGCTGACCGGGGCGCACGCGATCGTCCCGGACCTGACGCACGTCGCCACCGCGCCCGGCGGCCTGCGCCTCGCCCACTGAGCCGCCCCCCGCAGGCGGGGGCGGGCCGAGTCGTGGCCGCGCCGCCGGGCCCACGTTGGGAGTGGCGGTCACCACGGGCTCGGCGGCGCGGAGTCGGGTGCGGGGAGCGGAGGCGGGGTCCGGATCGGGGTCTACCCGGTGCCGGAGATCGTTGAACGTTGAACCGCGCAAGGATAAGCCGAGCGAGCGCTTGGTAGGCCGCATGCGGCCGTGGCGATGCTCACATAGGGCGGGGAATGGTTCGCATGGCACACTGGTTCCCAAAGCATGAACGCGTGCTCCGGGGTCGGTGCAATTCCGAACCGGCGGTGACAGTCCGCGACCCGGCCGAAGCCATCGGCCGGTTGACCTGGTGGAACTCCAGGACCGACGGTGAAAGTCCGGATGGGAGGCAGCGCGCAGTGCACCCCTGGTGACCCAGGGGTGCCGCAGTGTCGACGCACGTACCCCCGGAGCCGGGTTCCGTAGCAGCGGAACAAGGAGGCCCGGGGAATGTTCACCGGCATCGTCGAGGAGCTCGGCGAGATCGTTGCGGTCGAGGCCGAGGGCGACTCGGCCGTCCTCACGATCCGCGGCCCGCTCGTCACCGAGGACGCCGTCCACGGCGCGTCGATCGCCGTCAACGGCGTCTGTCTCACCGTGGTGGACGTCAAGGACGGGACCTTCACCGCCGACGCGATGAAGGAGACCCTGGACCGGTCCAGCCTCGGCGCGCTGGAACCCGGGTCCAAGGTCAACCTGGAGCGGCCCGTCCGGCTCTCGGACCGGCTCGGCGGCCACCTCGTCCAGGGCCACGTCGACGGCGTCGGAACGATCCTCTCCCGCGAACCGGGCGAACGCTGGGACGTCGTCACCGTCTCGCTCCCCGCGCCGCTGGCCCGCTACGTGGTCGGCAAGGGCTCGATCACGGTCGACGGCATCAGCCTCACGGTCGTCGAGGCCGGCGCCGACCGGTTCAGCGTCGCGCTCATCCCGACGACGCTGTCCCTCACCACGCTCGGCCACAAGAAGCCCGGCGACCCCGTCAACCTCGAAGTCGACGTCGTCGCCAAGTACGTCGAGCGGATGCTCGGCGACCGCGCGGCGGCGGGCGGCCCGGCGAGTGACCCCGACCCGGTGGGTGGCGCGGCATGAGCTGGCTCGACGCGGGCTTCGACATCTTCGGCGAGCACATCCTCTGGACCGACCTCGTCGGCAACGTGCTGTCGCTCGCCGTGGTGTGGCTCGCCATGCGCAAGACCCTCTGGACGTGGCCGGTGCAACTGGTCGGCGCGCTGCTGCTGCTCGCGGCGTCCGTGCACGCCGACGTCCCCGGCAACGCCCTCAAGCAGGTGCTCTTCGGCGTCCTCGCCGTCTACGGCTGGGCGATGTGGGCGCGCGGGCGGCGCGGCGGCGACCCCCTGGTCGTGCGGAGCGCGACGGCGAAGGAGCGCGCCGTGCTGATCGCGGCCCTCGTCGTCGGCACCGCCGCGGTCGCCGAGCTGTTCCTCCACGTCGACTGGCTCAAGGCCGCCTGGTCGCCGTGGGCGAACGCCTACATCTTCGTCGGCAGCGCCGTCGCGACGTTCGCGCAGAGCCGCGCGCTCGTCGACTTCTGGATCGTGTGGGTGCTGGTCGACCTGGTCGGCGTGCCGGTCGCCCTGCACTCCGGGCTGTACGTGTCCGGCGCGGTCTACGTGATCTTCTTCGTGATGGTGATGGTCGGGTTCAGGAACTGGCTGCGGGAAGCGAAGGCAGTACCGGCCCCCGGGAACAAGGCGGTGACCGCATGAGCGGCAACGACGGACTCAACGACGGACCGAACGGCGGCGGGATCTTCGACCCCATCGAGGAGGCGGTCGCCGACATCGCGGCGGGACGCCCCGTCGTGGTGGTCGACGACGAGGACCGCGAGAACGAGGGCGACATCATCTTCGCCGCGTCGAAGGCGACGCCGGAGCTGCTCACCTTCACGATCCGGTACACCAGCGGCGTGATCTGCGTCCCGATGGAGGGCGCCGACCTCGACCGGCTGCAGATCCCGCTGATGACGGCGCAGAACAGCGAGCGCATGCGCACCGCCTACACCGTCAGCGTCGACGCGCGGCTCGGCGTCAGCACCGGCATCTCCGCCGCCGACCGGGCCCGGACGATCCGGACGCTCGCCGACTCGGCGTCCGAGCCGGGCGACCTCGTCCGTCCCGGCCACATCTTCCCGCTCCGCTACCGCGAGGGCGGCGTGCTGCGCCGCCGCGGCCACACCGAGGCCGCCGTCGACCTCGCCCGGATGGCCGGGCTCACCCCGGCGGGCGTCCTCGCCGAGGTCGTCAACGAGGACGGCACCATGGCGCGCCTCCCCGAGCTGCAGGTGTTCGCCAAGGAGCACGGCCTCAAGCTGATCTCCATCGAGCAGCTCGCCGAGTACCGCCGCCGCACCGAGGCGATGGTCACCCGGGTCGTCGAGACCCGCCTGCCGAACCGGTACGGGATGTGGCGCGCCGTCGGGTTCTCCAGCGAGATCGACGGCGGCGAGCACCTCGCGCTCGTCCTCGGCGACCTCGCCGACGGCGAGGACGTCCTGGTCCGCGCGCACTCCGAATGCCTCACCGGCGACGTCCTGCACTCCGAGCGCTGCGACTGCGGCACCCAGCTCGACGCCGCCATGGAGCGCATCGCCGAGGAGGGCCGCGGCGTCGTGGTCTACCTGCGCGGCCACGAGGGCCGCGGCATCGGCCTGCTCGCCAAGCTGCGCGCCTACGCCCTGCAGGACGCCGGCTCCGACACCGTCGACGCCAACCTCGAACTCGGCCTGCCCGCCGACGCGCGCGAGTACTCCAACGCCGCGCATATGCTGCGTGACCTGGGCGTCCGCTCGATCCGGGTGCTCACCAACAACCCCGACAAGCTGGCGGGCCTGGACGGGTTCGGGCTGGACGTGCGCGGCCGCGAGACGATGCCCGTCGTCGTCACCGAGCACAACCGGCGCTACCTGACGGTCAAGCGGGACCGTCTCGGACACGAGATCGAGGGACTCTCATGAGCGGCGCGGGACGCCCCGAGGACACGGTCGTCGACGCGGCCGGGCTGACGCTCGGCGTCGTCTGCACCCGCTGGCACGGGCAGATCACCGACCAGCTGCTGGAGCGCGCCGTCGCCGCGGCGAAGGCGTGCGGGATCGACGCGCCCGTGGTCGTCCGGGTCGCCGGCGCCCTGGAGATCCCCGTGATCGCCCAGCAGATGGCCCGCGACCTCGACGCCGTCGTCTGCCTCGGCGCGGTGATCCGGGGCGCGACCGCGCATTTCGACTATGTCTGCGAGTCCGTGACGAGCGGTGTGACACGCGTTGCACTGGACGAGTCGACTCCGGTGGGCAACGGGGTCCTCACATGTGACACCATTGAGCAGGCACTGGAACGCAGCGGGCTGCCGGGCAGCTCCGAGGACAAGGGATGGGAGGCGACTGTGGCCGCACTCGACACGGCACTGACCCTGCGAGGTCTGCGGCATCACGGTCACGCCGGGCACGGCCTGGAGCATCTGGGCTCCTGAGGTCATCCCGGTCACCCGTACGCAACCCATTCCGAAAGGCAATTCCGTGCTGTCACTCGTCCTGCCCAAGGGGTCGCTGGAGAAGGCGACCATGCAGCTGTTCGACGCCGCCGACCTCACCGTCCGGCGCGCCTCGGACCGCGACTACCGCGCCTCGATCGACGACCCGCGCATCGACCGCGTCCGCGTGCTGCGCCCGCAGGAGATCCCGACCTACCTCGAACAGGGCCTGTTCGACCTCGGCATCACCGGCCGCGACTGGATCACCGAGACCGACTCCGACGTGGTCAGCCTCGGCGAGCTCCAGTACTCCAAGGCGACCTCCAACCCGGTCCGCGTGATCATGGCGGTGCCGGAGGACGCGCCCTGGCAGAGCGTGTCCGACCTGCCGGAGGGCGTCCGGATCTCCACCGAGTTCCCCGCGATGACCAAGCGGTTCCTCGACAAGCACGGCGTCAAGGCGAAGGTCGTCCCGTCCTACGGCGCGACGGAGGCGAAGGTCCCCGACATCGTGGACGCGATCGTCGACCTCACCGAGACCGGCTCGTCGCTCCGCAAGAACGGCCTGCGCATCCTCGACACGCTGCTGACCAGCTACACCGAGCTGGTCGCGAACCGCGAGGCCTACGAGGACGCCGAGAAGCGCGCCGCGATGGAGGACGTCTCCCTGCTGCTGCAGGGCGCGATCCGCGCGCGCGGCAACGTGCTGCTGAAGCTGAACGTCGCCCAGTCCGACCTGCAGAAGGTCCTGGACATCATGCCGTCGATGTCGGCGCCCACGGTCACCTCGCTGGCCGGCGGCGACTCCAGCGCGGTCGAGTCCGTGGTCGCCAAGCGCGGCGTGAACACGCTGATCCCCGCGCTGAAGGCGGCCGGCGCCCACGACATCCTCGAGATCCCCATCTCGAAGATCGTTGACTGAGGTCAGGGCCCTTCCGGTCGTGTGGCGCCCGCGCACCACACGGCTCGTGGCCTACATCACGGCGGGCGTGGTCGTGGTCGGCCTGATCGCGCTCGCCGTGGTGGTGGCCCCGCAGTTCAAACTGTTCGACCGGGTGCTGATCGTCGTGTTCGGCCTGGTCGTCGCGTGGGTCCTGCACATGCTGGCCCGCTGCCGCGTCGTCGCCGGCGAGGCGGGCCTCACGGTCGTCAACGCCTTCCGCACCCGCCGCCTCGCCTGGCCCGAGGTGCTCGGCGTGTCGATGGTCGAGGGCGACCCCTGGCCCACCCTCGACCTCGCCGACGGGACGTCCATCGGCGCGATGGGCATCAACGGCGCCGAGAAGGCCCTCGCCGCCCGCCAGCTCACCGAGTTGAAGGCCCTCCTGCGTACCCGCAGCGAAACCCCCGACCCCGCCTGACGCCGCCTGTTCTAGGCTGTTGGCAGGACCAGGCGCGCCGCCGTGTGCCAGAGTATGGGCATGAGCGCGCAGAGTATCGAGTCATGTGCGGAAAGTGGTCACATGGAGCGTGAGGCGCTGCCAGACTGGGTGATCCCCCCGCCGGGCGGCTTCACCGCCGACGACTTCCTGCGCATGCGCGGTCTGCCCCGGCACACGGAGCTGATCGACGGGAGCCTGGTCTTCGTGAGCCCGCAGACGATGTGGCATACGTCCGTGCTCAACCTGGTGGCCAACGAGTTGGACCAGCAGGCGCCGACGCACCTGCGGGCCGTTCGCGAAATGACGGTCCGGCTGGGGGAACGGCAGGCGCCAGAGCCTGATGTCGCGGTGGTGACATCCGAAGCCTTCGGAAGCGACCCTTCTCGTACGCACTTCCAGGCAGAGGATGCCGTGCTGGTGATCGAGGCCGTGTCACCGGATTCGGTGGAGCGCGACCGGGAGATCAAACCTCGTCGGTACGCCGCCGCCGGAATCAAGCATTTCTGGCGCGTGGAGAGGGACGGGGATCGGACCGTCGTCTATGTCTTCGAACTCGAACCCGCCAATGCGTCCTATGCGCTGACCGGTATACATCACGACCGGCTCAAACTGACCGTGCCTTTCGACCTCGACATCGACCTCGGTGCCGTCTGGAGGCGCCGGTAACCACCACCACTGCGGCGTCAGTCGGTGGTGGTGTTGGTGGGGGCGGGTGGGACGCGGTAGGCGTCGGTGGCGCCGAAGGCCCAGTCGAGCATGTGGGCCGCGTCGGCGAAGCGGGCGCGCTCGTCGGTGGTGGAGCTGTTGAGGACGATGCCGGTGAAGGTGCGGCCGTCGCGGCGGGCGGCGAACATCAGGGAGTAGCCGGCGGCGTCGGTGGTGCCGGTCTTGATGCCGATCGCGCCCTTGTAGGAGCCGAGGAGCCGGTTGGTGTTGGTCCACGTGTAGGCGTGGTGGGTCCTGGTCCTGGCGAGCCTGTAGGTGCGGCGGGCGACGGTGGCGCGGAACGTGCCGTCGTCCATCGCGTAGCCGGCGAGGCGTACCTGGTCGCGGGCGGTGGAGCGGGTGGACGTGGCGGTCGGCCAGGGCAGGCCGTCGAAGTTGGCGTAGGTGGTGTGGTCGAGGCCGAGCTCGCGGGCCGCGTCGTTCATCTTGGCGACGAACCTCGCCTTGCCGGGGCCGTAGGTGTCGGCGAGGGCGTAGGCGGCGTCGCAGCCGGACGGCAGCAGCAGCGCGTTGAGCAGCTCGCGCGCGGTGAGCCGGTCGCCCGCATGCAGGCCGGCGGTGCTGCCGTCGTGCTTCTTCGCGTACGTGAGGTACTTGCGCCTGATCGTGATCTTCCGGCCGAGCCCGCCCTCGTGCAGGACGACGAGCGCCGTCATCACCTTGGTGATGCTGGCGATGGGGCGTTCGGTGTCGGCGGCGCGGGACCACGCGGTCGTGTCGTCCGTCACGTCGTACAGCAGCGCGGACTTCGCGACGACGCCGGACGGTCCGGCGGCGGGACGCGCCGCCGCGCGCGCCGGGGCCGCGACGAGCGGCGGGACGGCGGCGAGCGGGAGGGCGGCGAGCGTCATCGCGCGGTGGCGGGCGGCGAGTGCGGTGATCACATTCGGACACTGCCAGCCGGACGGGCCGCGTTCAAGCACCCGTGCGGGCCCGCCACCTGCGGAAATGCGGCGAAGTCAGGATTTGTACGATTCGCCATACAGATCGACCTGTATGGTTGACCGTACAGATCGGAGGGGCGATGGGAATCGACGCGTGGATCGGGCGGCTGCCCAAGGTCGAGCTGCACGTGCACCTGGAGGGCTCGCTGCGCCCGGAGACGCTGCTGGCGCTGGCGCGCCGCCACGGCGCCGACCTGGGCGCGGAGTCGGCCGCGGACCTGGAGGGGCTCTACCGGTTCGAGGACTTCGGCGACTTCGCGCGGCTGTTCCTCGCCGGCCTCGACGTGCTGCGCGGCGCGGAGGACTTCGCGGACGCCACCGCCGCGCTGGCCGCCGAGCTGGCGGCGCAGAACGTCCGGTACGCCGAGGTCACCACGACTCCGGTGCAGCACCACCGGCGCGGCGTCGCGCTGGAGGAGTACGCCGCCGGGCTGGACGAGGGGCGGCGGCGCGCCCGCGACGAGCACGGCGTGGAGATCGGCTGGATCTGCGACATCTCCCGCGAGTCGGAGGCGCCGGACTCGCATCTCACCGTGGACTTCCTGCTCGGCCGGACGGCGCCCGCCGGGGTCGTCGGCCTCGGTCTCGGCGGGGTGGAGGAGGGGTTCCCGCCCGAGCCGTTCGCGGCCTCGTTCGCCAAGGCGAAGGCGGCCGGGCTGGCCGCGCTGCCGCACGCCGGGGAGACCGCCGGCCCGGAGAGCGTGTGGGGCGCGCTGCGGGCGCTGAAGGCCGACCGGATCGGGCACGGCATCCGCTGCCTGGACGACCCGGCGCTGGTCGCGCACCTGGCCGAGCGGCGGATCCTGCTGGAGGTGGCGCCGACGTCCAACGTCGCCCTCAAGCTGGTGAAGGACGCGCGGAGCCACGTGCTGGGGGAGCTGGCGCGGGCCGGGCTGGTCGTGACGCTGAACACCGACGACCCGGCCTACTTCCGGACCACGCTGAACGACGAGCTCCGCATGGCCCACGACCTGCACGGCTTCACCCGCCGCGCGCTGCTGGACGCGCAGGTCGCCGCGCTGGAGGCCGCGTACGCGCCCGCCGCGACGAAGGCCGCCGTCCGGCGGGAACTCGACGACGTCGCCCTGTGACGAGGAGGGACCTGCCATGGCACGCCCGCCGGGGGCGGACCGCCCGCTGTACGTGCGCATCGCGATGTCGCTCAAGAGCCGGATCCTCGCCGGGCACTACGCGCCCGGCGAGCGGCTGCCCGGGGAGGACGACCTCGCCGCGGCGATGGGCGCCAGCCGCAGCACCGTCCGCCAGGCGCTGGCCGAGCTCCGCGACACCGGCTACGTCACCAGCCGCCGCGGGTCGGGCAGCTACGTCGCGGACCCGCTGCCGATCGAGCCGCTGTCGCCGAGGTCGGGGCCGGTCTACACCGGTTTCCTCGACGATCTGGACAACGAGGCGCACCACGTCGTCGAACGCGACCGCGCGCAGGACGCGCTCGCCGCGGACGAGGCGCTCGCCGCGCGCCTGAAGGTCCCGGTGGGCGCCCCGCTGGTCCGCTACCGCGCCACCCGGCTCCGCCACGGCGTCCCGTACGGCGTCGCGACCGACGTCGTGCCGCGGGCGGTCGCCGAGCGCATCACTCCCGGGGTGCTCGCCGCGAGCCCGACGATCGTCGACGCGCTGGCGCTCGCGGGGAGCCGCGTCGCCGAGAGCCTGCAGCGCCTCGAACCCGCCGTCCTGGACGCGGCGGACGCCGGGCGCTGCGGCGCGTCCCCCGGCGACCCGGCCCTCGCCATCACCGGCACCGCCTACGACGCCGGCCGCGCGCCGGTCGACGCCTACACCCTGACGGTCGTCACCGGGTACGGCATCGGCCTGCACCTGACCCGCGCCGGCACCTCCTAGAGGGCGGTCACGAGCGTGACGGCGCCGGCGGTGATGAGGGCGGCGGCCCACACGCGGTCCAGGTTGAACCAGGCGCGGCGGAGGATCGCCAGCCCTACGATCTCGTAGACGGCGACGGCGATGGTCCCCGCGACCGCCAGCATCGCCAGCGTGTGCACGCCGGTCACGAAGATCGCGGCGGACACGGCGTTCCCGGACGCCGACGCGAGGCCGTGGTGGTGGCCGGCGGGGACCGTCCCGGACGCGGTGAGCACGGGCAGCAGCATCAGGCCCGCGCCGTGCGCCGACGACATCAGGAACGACCAGGCGGCGAGCTGCCACAGCGAGATCCGCATGCCGACCCAGCGGAAGTGCCGCCGCGACAGCAGCCGCCACAGCCCGAACCCGACCAGCACGATCCCGCCGCCGATCGCGACCGCCTGGGTCGCCACGACCGACCGGGTGAGCGCGACGAGGACCGCGACGGCCCCGACGGACGCGGCGTGGCCCGCGGCGATCGCGGGGAGCGACTGCAGGACGAGGGCCCTGCTGCGCTCCTGGAGGCCGCGGGCCACGGCGAACAGCCAGCCCATCGCCGGGTTGAGGCCGTGGAAGGCGCCCATCGCGACGAGCGCGGCGAGCGAACCGTCCTTCACCGCTACGGGTAGCAGTAGGAGTCGGACGAGGCGTCGCCGCCCTGCAGCCGCGTCTGGTGGGGGCGCCGGCCCCGGAACGCGTCGCCGTGCGGGAAGAACCGCTCGTCGAGGGCGAACCCGTCGGCGGTGGAGTCGAGCTTGGCCATCCAGGCGCCGACGCCGTCGGGGTAGAACTGGTCGTCCCAGGAGCCGTAGAGCGAGTTGGTGACGTAGACGCGCTTCCCGTCGCGGCTGACCTCGACCATCTGCGGGCCGCCGGCGAGCGGCAGGTCCGGCGCGGCCGGGTGCGGGGCGCGGCCGACGATGCCGCCGAGGCGCACCGAGCCCGCCTCGACGGGGTGGAACGGGTCGCTGACGTCGTAGCGCTTCAGCTCGCCGGTGCCCCAGCACGACACGTACAGCCACTGGTCGTCCACCGACAGGTCGATGTCGGTGACCAGCGGCGGGACGGCGCCGAACGGCTTGATGACGTCCGGCAGAACCGACGCGTCGGCGGGTTCGGCGGGGATGGTGATGACCTTCGTCGCGGCCCACCGGTCGCCGTCGCGGTGCCACAGCCACACCGACGCCGACAGGTCCTCGACGCTGACGACGACGCCGGCGAAGCCGTACTGCTTGGTCGGGTCGTGCGCGGGCCGCAGCTCCAGCACCATCTGGTGCTCGTCGCCGAGGTCGACCTCCTGGACGTGGCGGCGCTTGCGCAGGTCCCAGAAGTGCAGCGAGTGCCCGTACTTGCGGCCGAGCAGCAGCTCCCCGACGACACCGTCCTCGATCATGGACGGGGTGCCCCACTCGGAGGTGATGAGCACGTCGTGCGCGATGTGCCACCAGGCGTCGTAGGCGAAGTACTGCGGGCCGCGGTCGACCTCCCAGCGGCCGAGGACGTCGAACGAGGTGTGGTCGAGCAGCGCGATCCCGCCCGGCCCGTCCTCGCCGTTCGCGCCGCCGAGCGCGGTGAGGTACAGCCCCTCGGGTCCGCAGTGGACGGTGTGGGGCCGCGAGTACCCGGCGCGTTTCGCCAGCTCGTCCGCCTCCAGCACCTTCACGATCTCCGGCGACGTCGGCCGGTCCTTGGTGTCGATGACGTAGACGCGCGACGACCGCAGCCCCGGCACGATCAGGTAGCGGCGCTCCACGTGCGGGTGCGGCGCGTACGGGCACAGGGCGCTGCTGCACGCGTTCCACCCGAAGTGGTGCAGCTCGTCGCCGAGGTACGGCAGGTCCGTCCAGCCGACGACGTCGCCATAGGACGCCGAGCCCGGGTCGACGTCGAGGACGGCGATCGCGTCGGGCTTCTCCGCCGAGCGGTCGAACGCGGCGACGTAGGCCAGCTTCTCCGGCGGCGCCGACACCGCGTCGCGCGGCGAGGCGTAGAAGGTCGGGTCTGGCTTCCACAGTGCCATGGAGGGTCCCTTCAGGAGACGGTGACCGGGTGGCGGACGACGGCACCGAACAGGTAGCCGAGCGTGTTGTAGGGCGCGGTGGACGGCTGGGACGCGCCGGTGTCGTCGGTCGCGCGGGCGAGCAGCTCGTGGCGTCCGGGGCCGTCGGGCCGCCACGGGAACTCCCAGCGGACCCAGCCGCGCGGGTCGGCGTGCCGGTCCCGCAGGCGGGCGTGCCGCCAGGTGCGGCCGCCGTCCGCGCTGACCTCGACCTTCCGCACGCGCCCGGTGCCGGACCAGGACCGCCCGTGCAGGACCTGGGGGCGGGCGGTCAGCGGCGCGTCCCACGGCAGCTCGAACGCCGACTTGACGTTCATGCGGGTGAGCGGCGCGCTGCCCTCGGGCGGGTAGCCGGGGCCGAAGAGGCGGTAGTAGCGGGTGTTCCAGGGGGAGAAGAGCGGCTCGTCGGCGACCTGGATGTCGCCGACCCACTTGATGCTCGCGACGCCCACCCAGGACGGGACGACCAGCCGGACCGGGAAGCCGTGGTCGGGCGGCAGCGGCGCGCCGTTCATCTCGTAGGCGAGCAGGACGTCCTTGAGCGCCTTGGCGACGGGCAGGGGGCGCCTGACCCGGCCGAGGTTCTCGCCTTTGTCCACGTAGTCAGCGTCCAGTCCGCGGGGGAGGATGTCCACAGCCTCGGGGGTGAGACCCGCGCGTTCGAGGAGGGCCGACAGCGGCACGCCGCGCCAGCGGGCGACGCCGACGGCGCCGAGCTTCCACGGGGTGCCCGACACCTCCTGGCCCTGCTGGGAGGCGTAGAAGCTGCGGCCGTTGCCGGTGCACTCGATGAACGAGGTGATGGTCTCGGCGCGCATGCCGAGGAGGTCCTCGTAGGAGAACTCGATGGGGCGCGACTCGGGCGGGGCGCCGCGCAGGCCGGTGCCCCAGAGCTTGAGGCGCCAGGTGCGGGCGTCGACGAGCGGTGTCGCGACGTGGTTGCGGACGAAGAACCGGTCCACCTGGGTGAGGGGGCCCTGGCCGCGCATGGCCTCCCAGCGCATCTCCGCGTTGGTGCCCTGCGGGATGAACAGCTCGGGCGGCAGCGGCTTGACGATCCCGCTGGCCGTCGCGCCGGCGGTGGCCGGGGCGGCGGTGGCGGGGTCGGCGAACGCGGGCCGTGAGGCGGCGGCCGTGCCGAGGGCGGCGCCGAGGCCCGCGCCGGCGGACAGCCGCAGCATGCCGCGCCGCGACAGCGCGCGGCCGGACGAGGCGGCCTGGGCCGTGCGCACGCGTTCGTAGGTCGCCTCGTCGGTCAGGTCGCCGCCGGGGCCGGGCTGGGGACGGTGGGGGGTGTCACCGGTTCGCATGTGCTCGATGCTGCTGACCGGCCGCCCGAAAGTCAACTTTCCCTACAGGTTCACCATGGAAACGGCGCCGGAAACGGGGGATGCGGACGTCTGGGACTCGGCCGCTCCGCTGGGTAGCCTGACGAACATGGTGGAGACCGCGCCGACGGCGGCGGACGAGGTCGCCTCGCCCGCGGACCTCACGAGCCTGCTGGACCGGCACGCCTACCTCTGCGACGAGGGCCTCGCCACCGCGTGCTTCCTCGCCCTGCGGATGGGCCGCCCGCTGTTCCTGGAGGGCGAGGCCGGGGTCGGCAAGACCGAGCTGGCCAAGACCCTCGCGACGGCGCTCGGCGCACCGCTGATCCGCCTGCAGTGCTACGAGGGCCTCGACGCCTCGCAGGCCCTGTACGACTGGGACTTCCCGCGCCAGCTCCTGCACCTGCGCGCCGCCGAGGCCGCCGGCGTCGGCGACGTCGCGCGGCTGGAAGGCGAGCTGTACGACCGGCGGTTCCTGCTGGCCCGGCCGCTGCTGCGCGCCCTGGAGACCGCGCCGAGCGTGCTGCTCGTCGACGAGCTGGACCGCGCCGACGACGAGTTCGAGGCGTTCCTGCTGGAGGTGCTCAGCGACTTCACCATCACCGTCCCCGAGCTCGGCACGATCCGGGCCGAGCGCCCGCCGGTCGTCGTCGTCACGTCCAACCGGACCCGCGAGGTGCACG
>NZ_JBEYYT010000225.1:0-15056 GCF_040645715.1 Spirillospora sp. NPDC046719
CCGGTGCGCGCGGAGCGCACCGGCGGCCTGGGGGTGGGGCTCAGCGTTTGGCGATGCGGTACTGGAGGCGCGCCTCGGCCGGGGTGATGGCCCGGTCGAGGACCATCAGGCCGTCCATGCGGCAGTTGCAGGGGTTCGCCTCCCGGGTGTTCTGCGGGAAGCTGCCGCCGATCTTGATGCCGCGCGGGTCGGTGGCGGAGGTGAGGTGCGGGCTCGGCGTGCCCTGGAGCTTCCAGGGGTCGCCCGAGACGGTGTAGAAGCCGTCGAGGGGCTCGCCGTCCTTGTAGAGGGCCATCTTGCCGGTGTCGTAGTCGAACGTGGCGGCGAGGTGCACCCAGGTGTTCTGCGGGAGGAGGGTGCGCCAGTCCGCGTTCGCCGCGAACGTCTGCGAGCTGCCGCCGTCGATGCGGCGGCCGAGCGCGACGAGCCGGAGCGTGCCGGAGACGTCGATGATCTCCAGCAGGGCGCGGACGGCGTGCCCGTCGGAGTCCCCGGTGAGGACGCCGAGGAGCCCGACGGCGTTGTACACGTCGTCCGGGTTCGCGGTGTTCGAGTTGGGCGACGGGTTCGTGCCGGTCATCTTGAACCAGCCCGCGACGGTCGCGCTGCGCGCGGCGTTGAGCGCGTGCAGGGACGGGACGCCGGTCGCGGAGTAGACGCCGGCCTTCCAGTCGTCGTTGCCCGGGGTGGTCGGGTTCACCTGGCCGAGCTGGATCGCGTGGCGGCGGGCGCCGTCCCGGACGCGCATCGCGGCACCGCCGTTGATGAGGCCGATGGTGGTGCCGGAGTTGCCGAGGTCGCGCTCCTGGGCCGCGTCGCCGCGGACCGGGTGCTCGAAGTCGTAGTACGAGACGAGGTTCTTCTTCAGGGTCGGGGCGACGCCCGGGGCCGGGGACGCCTGGGCCGGGGCGGCCAGCGAGGCGGCGACGACGGACGCGCCGAGCAGGGCGGTCGCGGCCGTGACGCGGCGGCGGAGCAGCATGGAGGGTCTCCTTCTGGTGCCCCCGGGGCGGGCGGGTGCGGCCCGCCCGCCCCGGGGAGGCCGGTTACCGTGCCGGGTTCGCGTGGACGGTCAGGTCGCGGAGCCGTCCGATGTTGTCGAACGACCCGAAGCCGACGCGTCCGGACGTGAACGTCTTGTCGAGGGCGGTCATGGCGGGACGGGTGGAGCCGTCCACGTAGACCGCGATCTCGCCGGTGTCGGCGCAGTGCGCGACGCGGACGCGGTGCCAGTCGGCGTCGGTGATGGTCGGCGGGGCGCCGTGCGAGCGGTTGGCGTTCCACTGCTGGTCGATGCGCAGCCGGTCCGCGCCGTTGACGACGAAGATGCCGTTGTGCGGGTAGATGCTGTTGTCCGTGGACAGGTGCGCGTAGTAGAAGTGCGTGTCGTCCTGGTAGCCGAAGACGATGATCACGTCACGGTTGATGATGTCGACCGGGGTGTCGAGCCGCACCTCGGCGTCGATCTTGGACGAGCCGAGCACCGGGCCCGACTTCAGCACCGCGTACTCGAAGGGGCGCCGCGGGCCGGGCCGCTGGGTCCCCTCCTCCGCGAGGACGACCTCGTTGCCCGGGAACCGCCACTTCGACGGCGTCACGGGCGCCCAGTTGTCCGCCGCCATGAGGCGGCTCTCGCGGATGTCGTTCGGACGGCAGCCGGCGTAGCTCTTGGTGCCGACGACCTTCCAGATCTTGCCGTTGGCCTTGGAGAGCAGGTAGGGCTCGCCCTTGGCGTCCGATCCGTAGCGCAGGTCGACCCGGTTGTCCCCGGCGAGCTGCTTCATGGTGACCGGGTTGCCCTTGGTGTCGTAGGCCGCGAGCGAGTAGATCTGCGCGCGGTGCTTGCCGGCCGGGTCCCGCTTCATCTCCGACTCTTCGGTGTACATGAGCCGGCCGTCGACGATGTCGGTGAACAGGTACTTGCCGCGCAGGGCGGGGAGGGCGGCGCCGCGGTAGACGTAGCCGCCGGAGATCGCGTGCCCGGTGTCGCTGGAGCAGTCCCAGTTCGCGGGCGGGTCGTGGTCGTAGGCCGCGACCGGGTAGTCGTAGTTGTTCTTCGCGTCGTCCGCGGGCAGCGGGTACAGGTGGCAGCGGTCGTCCTTGCGGAAGGTGAACGCGCCCTCGCGCTCGCTCCAGCCGATGTTGTCGCCGGCCTTCACCTCGTGGATCGACTCGATCTCGTGCTCGCCGATGTGGGCGAGGAACATGCGGTGCGTGCCGCCGGTGTCCCAGCTGAACCGGTGCGGGTCGCGCATGCCGTAGGCGTAGATCTCGCCGACCTTGCCGGACTGGCCGGCGAACGGGTTGTCGGCGGGGATGCCGTACTTGCCGTTCGCGGAGTTGGTCCCGGACGGGTCGATCCGCAGGATCTTGCCCTGCGGGACGCCGAGGTTCTGCGGGTCGCCGCCGTTGTCGCCGACGTTGCCGTTGCCGCCGTCGCCGACGGACAGGTAGAGCTTGCCGTAGTCGGCGTCGCCGCGCTTGGCGTTGGGGTTGAAGTCGATCTGCTGCAGGTTGTGGATGCGTCCGGCGAAGCCGATGCGCAGCAGCTCGCGGTGGGTGCCGTGGAAGGTCTGCGCCTTCGGGTCGTCGGCGGTCCACTCGTCGACGACGCCGTGGTAGCCGGTCTTCGGCTGCGGCGTGAGGTCGGGCGTCTTCGTCTTGAGCGCGTCGCCCGACTCGACGTGCGTGGTGTAGAACTTCCCGTTCTTCTTGAAGTCGGGGTCGAACGCGACGAAGCCGAAGCCCTGGCCGAGGCCGGCGGCCGAGAAGAAGTCGGGGAAGGCGGCCTTGACGTCGAGGTAGACGTGCGACTTCCCGGACTTCTTGTCGAGGAAGTACAGGTTGCCGTTCAGGTCGGGGACGTAGAGCCGGCCCGAGTGGTCGGGGAGCTCACCGACGTGGTTGATGCGGTTCCAGCGCTGCAGCCGCGGGTCGGTGGGCGGTGCGGAGGGCTCCGACTTGGGCAGCTGGGCGACCTCCTTGAGGACGAGGCCGAGCCCGGACGGGGCGGGGTCGTCGGGGATGGGGTCGAGGATCGGGGCGTCGTCGCGCGCCTGCGCACCGGCCGGGAGCACGGTGATCAGGGCGGCGAGCATCGCCAGGGTCGTCAGCAGGCACCATCTCAGTTTTTTCATTCCGACCGTCCAAGGTGGGGGGGATGGGTGGGGGACGGAGTGGATGGAAAGCGCTTTCTGGAAGCGCTTTCCCGAACGTACGACCGGCTCTCGCCCGCCGTCAAGAACGAATTCGGAGCCGGACCGGGAGGCCGGAGGCCGGCCGGGCGCGCCCCGACCAGGCATGCGCCAGCGTCGCGGCGGCCGACACCGCGAGCCCGACCGGAGCCGTCGCCGCGTGCCCGGCCAGCGTCAGCGCGACGGCGAGCACCGCGCCCGGCGCCCAGATCCACGTCCGGACGGGACGCGCGGGACGTCCCCGCCGCCGCCGCGCCGCCTCGGCGGCCATCGGCGGGACGAGCGCGGGCAGCGCGGCGGCCAGCACCGTCAGCCAGTCGAGCAGCATCCGGTCGACGCGCAGCGCGGCGAGCACCGCGCCGGGCACCGCGACCGCCAGCACGCCCCACACCCGCGCGCCGGGCGGGCCGTCCGGCCCTCGTCCCGCGGGGAGGAAGCGGCGCACGGCGAGCGCCCCGGAGTGCACGGCGGCGAACGTCGGCGCGATCACCGACGCGGCGACGAACAGGTTCGCGGAGGGCAGCCCGTCCGGCCCGGCCAGCACCGCCACCACGTCGGTGGACCCGCTCGCCGCCGCGACGCCCGCGCCGACCACCGACGCGGCCAGCGCCGGGCCGACCAGCAGCGCGACGCACGCCGCGAGGTCGCGGCGGCCGCGCAGCCCGGCGGTGAAGTCCGGCGCCCGCACCGCGAACACCGACACGTAGCCGATGTAGCCGGCCAGGTCGGCGGCGAGCCCGGTGAACGGGCCGTCCCGCGCGAACGACACCGGCGACGCGGGCGGCGGCAGCCGCACCGCGACGATCCCGATCAGCGCGACGGCGGTCAGCGTGGTGGCGACCGCGATCGCGTTCCAGCGCCCGCCGCCGGCCAGCAGGACCGCGACGATCGGCACGGTCAGCAGGACGGCCCCGGCCGCGTCCGGCAGGCCGGTGAGCGCGGCGAGGGCGGCGCCGCCGAGCCCGACGTTGAAGCCGAACCAGCCGGCCATCGCGACCGCGAGCAGCGCGGTGAACGCCCGCTCGGCGGCCGGCGGCAGGTAGCGCGGGGCGAGGACGGTCATGCCGGCCCCCTCGCCGGCGGGCGGGCGCAGGCCGAGCCGTCCCTGCGCGGCGAGCAGCGCGGTCATCACGACGCCGCCCGCCGCGAGCACGGCGACGGGCAGCGCGCCGCCGTGCCGCCCGCCGACCTGCGCGCCGAGGACGAGCGCGCCCGGCGCCGTCCCGATCCCGAGCCACGCCCCGGACGCCGCCCGCCACGTCCGCCCCTCGCCCTCCCCGCCCGCCGGCTCGCGGGGAGCAGCCGTCCCGCGCGCCGTCATGGCGACGGCTCGCCGCGGGTGAGCGCCGTCCGGGGCGTCATGCCACGTGCTGGGCGAAGCGGGACAGGGCGAGGTCGAGGGCGGCGGCGCCGGGCATCGCCCAGAGCGCGTCGTTGAAGATCTCGACCTCGATCGGGCCGGTGTAGCCGGTGGCGTCCACGGCCTCGCGGAACCGGCGCAGCTCGATGCGGCCGTCGCCGAGCATGCCGCGGCCGGTGAGGACCCCCTCGGGCAGCGGCGTCACCCAGTCGGCGACCTGGAACAGCGCGATCCGGCCCTCCGCGCCCGCGCGCGCGATGCCGTCCCACACGTCCGGGTCCCACCACAGGTGGTAGGTGTCGACCATGACGCCGACCTGCGCGGCCGGGAACGGCGCGGCCATGTCGAGCGCCTGGGCGAGGGTGGAGACGACGCACCGGTCCGAGCAGTACATCGGGTGCAGAGGTTCCAGTGCGAGCTGGACGCCGTGCTCGCCCGCGTAGGGCGCGAGCTCGGCGAGCAGGTCCGCGACCCGCGCCCGGGCGCCGTCCAGGTCCCGGGAGCCGTCCGGCAGGCCGCCGCTGACCAGGCACAGGACCGGGGTGCCGAGCGCCGCGGCCTCCTCGATCGCGCGGCGGTTGTCGGCCAGGGCGTCCGGGTTCTGGAAGAAGCCGCCCCGGCACAGCGACGTGACCGTGAGGCCGTGGTCCCGGACGAGCTTGGCGGTGCGGCTCAGGCCGTACTCGGCGACGGGCTCGCGCCACAGGCCCACCCCGGCGCCCGCCGCCGCGCACCCGGCGAGCAGGTCGGGCACGGGCCAGTGCCGGGCCGTCCACTGGTTGAGGCTGAACCTGGTCATGCTGCTCCTTGGACGGTCAGCCAGGCGCGCATCCGGGTCGCGGCGAGGTCCGGGTCGGGCAGGAGCCCGGCCGCGTCCGCGAGCCGGAACAGCCGGGTCAGGTGCGGGACGGACCGCGCCGACTCCAGCCCGCCGACCATCCGGAAGTGCCGCTGGTGGCCGGCCAGCCAGGCGAGGAACACGACCCCGGTCTTGTAGTAGAAGGTGGGCGTCTCGAAGAGGTGCCGGGCGAGCGGCAGGGTCGGCGCGAAGATCTCCTCGTACTCGTCCGAGCCCCGGTCGAGGGCGTGCAGCGCGGCGGCGGCCGCCGGGGCGATCGGGTCGAAGATCCCGAGCAGCGCGTCGCTGTGCCCCTCGGCGTCGCCCTTGATCAGCTCCGGGTAGTTGAAGTCGTCGCCGGTGTAGAGCCGGACGCCCGCCGGCAGCCGCCGCCGGAACGCGATCTCCCGGCCGGCGTCCAGCAGCGAGATCTTGACGCCGTCGACCGACGCGGCGTGCTCGCGGATCAGCGCCAGCACCGCGTCGGCGGCGGCGTCCAGGTCGGACGAGCCCCAGTAGCCCTCCAGCGCCGGGTCGAACATCGGGCCGAGCCAGTGCAGGACGGCCGGGTTCCGCAGCTGCGGCAGCAGCCGCCCGTACACCGCCGCGTAGTCCTCCGGCCCGCGCGCGGCGGCGGCGAGGTGGCGGCTCGCCATCAGCACCGGGACGGCCCCGGCGCCCTCGATGACGCCGAGCTGCTCCTCGTAGGCGGCGGTGATCTGCTCCAGGGTCGCCGGGCCGGGCGGGAGCTGGTCGGTGCCCGCCCCGCAGACGATCCGGCCGCCCGCTGAAAGCGCTTCCTCACTGCTGCGCACGATGAGCTCCCGGGTCGTCGCCCAGTCCAGCCCCATCCCGCGCTGCGCCGTGTCCATCGCCTCCGCGACGCCCAGCCCGTACGACCACAGGTGGCGGCGGAACGCCAGCGTCGCGTCCCAGTCCAGCGAGTCGCCGAACGGATCGGCGACGACGTGCGCCGCCGCGAAGGCGACCCGCGACGACGGCGGCCCGGACGGCCGCGGGTAGGCGCGCGGCTCGCCCATCGTGTACGGGACGAGCGTCCCGTCCGGCTCCGGCAGCTCGATCTTCATCGCCGCAGCTCCGGCACCTCGAGGCGGCGCCCCTCGCGCCACGCCTGGAGCCCCAGCTCCGCGAGCTGCACCCCGCGCGCGCCCGCGTAGAAGTCCCAGGCGAACGGCGCGTCCTCGGTGACGTGCCGCAGGAACATCTCCCACTGCGTCTTGAAGCCGTTGTCGAACTCGGTGTTGTCGGGGATCTCCTGCCACTGCGAGCGGAAGTCCTCCGTCGCCGGCAGGTCCGGGTTCCACACCGGCTTCGGCGTCATCGACCGGTGCTGGACGCGGCAGCGCCGCAGCCCCGCGACCGCCGAGCCCTCCGTCCCGTCGATCTGGAACTCCACCAGCTCGTCGCGGAACACCCGGGTCGTCCACGACGAGTTGATCTGCGCGACGATCCCGCCGTCCAGCTCGAAGATCCCGTACGCGGCGTCGTCGGCGGTCGCCTCGTAGGGCTTGCCGTCCTCGTCCACCCGCTCGGGGATGTGCGTCGCGCCGAGCGCCTGCACGGACCTGACCGGCGCGATCGCGTCGAGCACGTACCGCCAGTGGCAGAACATGTCGAGGATGATCCCGCCGCCGTCCTCGGCCCGGTAGTTCCAGGACGGCCGCTGCGCCTCCTGCCAGTCGCCCTCGAACACCCAGTAGCCGAACTCGCCGCGCACCGACAGGATCCGGCCGAAGAAGCCGCCGTCGATCAGCCGCTTCAGCTTCAGCAGCCCCGGCAGGAACAGCTTGTCCTGCACGACGCCGTGCTTGATGCCCGCCTCGTCGGCGAGCCGGGCGAGCGCGAGCGCGCCCGCCAGGTCGTCGGCGAGCGGCTTCTCGGTGTAGACGTGCTTCCCGGCCGCGACCGCCGCGCGGATCGCCTCGACGCGGGCGCTGGTGACCTGCGCGTCGAAGTAGACCTCGGTGTCCGGACGGGCCAGCGCCTCGTCCAGGTCGGTCGTCCAGGCGTCCAGCCCGTGCCGTGCGGCGAGGTCCCGCAGCTTCGCCTCCGACCGGCCGACCAGCACCGGCTCCGGCCACAGATCGGTGCCGTCCGCGAGCCGCAGCCCGCCCTGCTCGCGGATCGCGAGGATCGAGCGCAGGAGGTGCTGCCGGTATCCCATCCGGCCGGTCACGCCGTTCATGACGATCCCGATGGACTTGCGTGCCATCCCGTTCCTTCCCAGCCTTCGTGATGTGGGCAGTGTTGAGAGAGCCGGCGTCGGAAGAGCCGGCTCGTCGGTTGGAGGGGCCGGCTAGTCGAGCGCCGCGCCGGCGCCGAGCAGCTTGCGGATCCGGCCGGTGACGCGGGCGAACTCGGGCTGCGCCATGGTCTCGGCGTAGTCCCGCTCCGCGGGCAGGTCCACGTCGATGACCTCGGCGATCGTGCCGGGCCTGTCGGTCATCACCACGACCCGGTTCGCCAGGTACGCGGCCTCGGCGACCGAGTGCGTGACGAGCAGGACGGTGGTGCCGGTCTCCCGCCAGATCCGGTTCATCTCGATGTTGAGCTGCTCGCGGGTGAGCGCGTCGAGCGCGCCGAACGGCTCGTCCATCAGCAGGACGGGCGGTTCGTGCAGCAGCGCCCGGCACAGCGCGACCCGCTGCTGCATGCCGCCGGACAGCTCGTGCGGCAGCGCGTCCTCGAAGCCGGTGAGCCCGGTCATCTCCATCAGCTCGGCGGTGCGCCGCCGCGCCTGCTCGGCGGGCATCTTGCGCATCTCCGCCTGGAGCAGGATGTTCTTGCGGGCGCTGCGCCACTCCAGCAGCGCGGCCCGCTGGAACACGTAGCCGATGTCGGCGCGCGGCCCCGCGACCTGCTCGCCGCGCAGCCGGACGGTCCCGGTGGACGGCTTGAGCAGCCCCGCGACCAGCTTCAGCAGGGTCGACTTCCCGCACCCGGACGGCCCGACGATCGCGACGAACTGCCCCATCGGGACGTCCAGCGACACCTCGCGCAGCGCGGTGACGTCGCGCTTCTTGCTGCGGAACCGGACGGCCACCTCGTCGATCCCGACGGCGGAGGCCTGCTCCGCCGCGGCCTTGCCCGGTTGGCTCATGGTCTTCATCGCCCGTCCGCTCATCCCTGCGCCGCCAGCTGCGGCGACCAGTACTTCGACGGCTCCTCGGCCTTGCCGATGACCCCGGTCTGCTGGAACAGCGTGATCGTCTGCTTCCAGTCGTCCTCGGTGTTGACGCCGGGTGCCTTGCCCTGCGTCGCCTGCGTGTGCAGCAGCGTCAGCGTGGTCTTGAACTGCTCGGACACGACCGGGGTCGGCGGCAGCTGCTCGGAGGCGCCGGCCATGCTCGCGACCGCGCCCTGCGGGTCGGACTCGGCGGCGCTCCACGCCTCGCTGGTGGCGGCGACCATGTCCTTGACCAGGTCGCCGTCGCTCTTCAGCTTCCGCTCGCCGACCAGCAGGCCGTTGGAGAAGAAGTTGACCCCGAAGTCGGAGTAGCGCAGGTACGACACCGGCTTGCCGGACTTGCTCGCGACCGTCGGGCCCTGGTCGTTGGCGAACCCGACGAGGCCGTCCGCCTTGCCGGAGATGACCGCGGCGATCTTCCCGGCCGGGTCGGTGTTCTGCAGCGGGACGTCGCTCTCCGACAGCCCGTTCTTCTTCAGGAAGACCGGGAAGGTGCGCGACAGCGCGTCGCCCGCCGTGATGGCGATCTTCTTGCCCTTGAGGTCGGCGGGGGACTTGAGGTTCTTGCTGCTGAACGCCTGCACCGACGCGGGCGTGGTCTGCAGGAACACCCCGATGCTCTTGATCGGCATGCCCTTGTCGACGGCGGCGAGCAGCGCCGGGGTGTCGGCCCAGCCGAAGTCGGTCTGCCCGGCACCGGTCGCCTGGACGGTCTTCTGCGAGCCCTGGCCCGCCTTGATCTCCAGGTCGATGCCGTGCTTCTCGTAGATGCCCTTCTTCTTGCCGTAGTAGAACGGCGCGTGCTCGCCGTAGGGGTACCAGTTCAGCGTGAGGGTGACCTTCTTCAGCTTCTTGCCCGAGGCGCCGGTGGTCTCGTCGGAGCCGCCGCCGCAGGCGGCGGCCGCGAGGGCCACGGCCGGGACGAGGACGGAGGCGGCGAGGATGCGGAGTTTCATGGGACGGTCCTCCATGGGTGGGGTGAGCTCCCGGCCGGACGGCCGGTTTCGTGGAGGCGGGTTCGGAAGGCGCCCGTCGCGGGACGGGCACCGGGTCAGTAGGTGGTGGTGACCGCCTCGCCGCGGCGGCTGGCGTGCCAGGGGAGCAGCAGCTTCTCGGCGATCTCGACGGCGACGAACAGCACGACGCCGATGGCGGACATCACCAGCAGCCCGGCGAACAGCATCGGGGTGTCGATGTTGCCGTTGGCCTGCAGGATCACATAGCCGAGGCCCTCGTTCGCGCCGACGAACTCGCCGACCACGGCGCCGGTGACGGCCAGCGTCACGGCGACCTTCAGGCCGGAGAACAGGTGCGGCAGCGAGGCCGGGAGCCGGATCTTGCTGAAGGTGGCGAACGCGCTCGCGCCCATCGTGGACGACAGCTGCAGCATCTCCGGGTCGACCGCCTTCAGGCCGGCGACCATCGAGATCACCACCGGGAAGAACGCGATCAGCACCGCCACGACGATCTTGGGGCCGATGCCGAAGCCGAGCCAGACCACGAACAGCGGGGCGATCGCGATCTTGGGGATGACCTGCGCGAACAGCAGGATCGGGTAGAGGGTGCGCTCGACCGTGCTGGAGTACACCATGAGCACCGCGGCGAGGACCCCGATGACCACCGCGAGCGCGAAGCCGATGAGGGTCTCGTAGGTGGTCACCCAGGTGTGGTGCCAGATGTAGCCCCACTTGTCGCCCATGAGCTTCAGCGTCGTCCACGGCGAGGGCACCAGGTACGCCTCGACCAGCTTGAACGCGGTGATCGCCCACCAGGCGGCGAAGCAGGCCACGAGCAGCGCGACCGGCCGCCAGGCCGACTCCAGCGCGCCCGCGATCCGTTCGCCCGCGCCCGGCCGGGCGCGCTCGACGACCCCCGCGGCGTCCGCCGCCGGCTTCTCGTCCGACGTGCCGTGCCCGCGCGGGGGCCGGTTCGCCGAGCGCGGGGGGTCGTCCCCCCGCGAGAGGTGCTGACTCACCATGGTTCCTCCGGGACCGTGCCGAGAAAGCGCGTTCAGAAAGCGCTTTCTGAGGTACCGTAAGAACCTGCGCCGGGCGCGGTCAAGAGGGTCTTTCCGAACGGGCCCGCCGTGCGGCGGCCGGCGAGGGGCCGCGGGACCGCCGCGGTTCCCGCACGGGGACGCGGAAGACGGCTCCCACGAGGAGGACGCATGACCGAGGCGGCGGACGAGCCGCGCACCGGCGACCGGGCGTACGTGACGCTGCAGGACGTCGCCCGGCAGGCCGAGGTGTCGCTGGCCACGGCCTCCCGCGTGCTCAACGGGACGTCGCAGGTCAGGGCCGATCTGCGGGAGCGGGTGCTGGCCGCCGCCGCCGAGCTCAGCTACACCCCGAACGCGCACGCCCAGGCGCTCGCCAGCTCCTCCAGCAAGGCCGTCGGGGTGATCTGCCACGACGTCAGCGACCCCTACTTCGCCGCCGTCGCCCGCGGCGTGATGCGCACCGCCGCCGAGCACGGGATGCTCGTCATGCTGGCCAGCACGTTCCGCGACCCGTCCCGCGAGATCGAGTACGTGGCGATGCTGCGCGCGCAGCGGGCCCGCGCGATCCTGCTGATCGGCTCCGGCTTCGAGGACCGCGACTGGGAGCGCTCGATGGCCGGCGAGCTGGAGCCCTACCAGCGCACCGGCGGGCGCGTCGCGGTGCTCAGCCGGCACCGCAGCCTCAAGGTCGACGCCGTCCTGCCGCAGAACCGGGAGGGCGCCGGGGCGCTCGCCCGCGCGCTGCTCGGCCTCGGCCACCGCGACTTCGCCGTCCTCACCGGGCCCCGCGCGCTCACCACCGTCTCCGACCGGCTCGTCGGGTTCACCGAGGCGCTCGCCGAGGCGGGGGTGCGGGTGCGCGAGGAGCACATCGTCGAGGAGTCCTTCACGCGCGACGGCGGGTACCGCGCGGCGACCGAGCTGCTGCGCCGCGCGCCCCGTCCGACCTGCGTTTTCGCGGTGACCGACGTGATGGCGATCGGCGCGCTCGCCGCGCTGCGCGACCACGGCGTCGCGGTGCCCGGCGAGGTCTCCCTCGCGGGCTTCGACGACATCCCGATCGTCCGCGACCTGGCGCCGCCGCTCACCACCGTCGCGCTGCCGCTGGAGGCGATGGGCGAGCACGTCATGGGCCTCGCCCTCCGCGAGCCGGCCGCCCGCCGCAGCCGCATCGAGCGCGTCGCCGGCCACGTCATCCTGCGCGAGAGCACCGCCGCCCCCCGCTGACCCCGCCCTCTCCCGCAGCGGGCGCTTGTTCAGGGGTTGAGGACGGCGAAGACGATCTTGCCTGCCTTGCCGGCGACCGGCCGGACTCCCCAGCAGCGGCAGAACTGATCGACGATGAACAGGCCCCGCCCCGCCTCGCTGATCGTGTCGGCCCGCTGGACGCACGGCAGGTCACACGAGGCGTCCTGCACCTCCATCCACAGCGCGCCGTCCTCGTCCCGCCCGATCCGGAACGTCACATCGTCGTCGGACGCGGAGGCGTACCGCAGCGCGTTGGTGACGAGCTCGCTGGCCACCAGGCACGGCACGAAGTCGTCCACACCCCACTGACCGGTGACCAGCCGCACGAACCGCCGCACCTCCGCCACGACCGCGAGATCCTGCTTCACCGCCATCTCGTTCTCCCGCCCCGCCGCCTCGCCCATGATCGGACTCCTCACTGTGTGTGGTGAACACCACACATTCAGCCACTCTCGAAGTTAGATTTGGCGTGCCGCCCGAAAGCGGAGGGCGGTGGTAAGCGTCGAGACGTGGGTGCAAGTTACCGAGAGAGGTAAATGATCATGCCCGCACGGCGTCAGCGTCCCAACGAGTCGCCAGCGCTCGTGGCCTTCGGTCGGCAGATGCGCCGGCTGCGGGAAGCCAAGGACGTCCTGCAAGAGACGATCGCCAACCTGACGAAGGTCAGTCCCGCCCAGGTGAGCCGCATCGAGAACGGGAAGAAGCGCGCCACCCGATCATTCGTGAAGACCGTGGACGACTACCTGGACGCAGGCGGATCGCTCCTGAGCTTGTGGGAGGACCTGAACCGGGACGGCCACCCGGTGCCCATCTGGTTCGACTGGCCGCAGACCGAGTCGGACGCCGCAGAACTCGTTACCTGGCAACACACGATCGTTCCTGGGTTGCTCCAGACCCCGTCCTACGCCCGCGGTTTCCTCACCTCAGACGAGGCAGTGGAGGCGCGCATGGCGCGCCAGTCCATTCTCACCCGCGAGGACGCTCCCCCCACGGTGCTGATAGCGCTCCTGAGCGAGTACGTCCTCGACTACCTGGTGACGTCGCGTGAGGTCATGCGTGAGCAGATAGAGCACCTGATCGCCCTCAGCGAGCGGCCGAACATCACCATCCAGATCGTCCGGAACAACGGGCGTCCAGCGGGCACGGGAGGCGCTTTCGTCGTGGCTACGATGGAGGACCGGAGCGAAGTCGCCTATATGGAGACGACGGTGCGGGGCATCACGACCGACAATCCCTCCGACCTGGCCAAACTCTCCGAATCGCTCAGAGAGTTGAGAGCGAGGGCGCTCCCCGAAGACATGTCCCGGGACAGATTGAAAGAGGCGCTGGAGAAATGGACCTGACGAACCTCACCTGGCGCAAGGCGAGCCGCAGCGGCGAGAACGGCGGGGACTGTGTCGAGTTGGCGGACGCGGCCGGGGCGGTTGCTGAGGCGGTGGCGGTGCGCGACAGCAAGGACCCGGGCGGTCCCGTCCTGCTGGTCACTCGCATGGCCTTGCGCAGCGCCGTGAACTCCGCCCGCGCGACCCGCTGACCGTCCCGCCACGCGTCCTTCTCCTCCACAGGCCAAGTCGGACGGGGCCGTCCGCACCGCCAGGCCGGGTACGTCCGCCTACCGGCTCGTTGACTTGCGGCGAGTCGCGGTTATGGACACCGCCATAACAACGACTCGCCGCGGCTCAACGCAGGGGACGGGCGTGCAGGTCGGTGAACTCGAACTCGCAGTTGTCGGCGCGCAGGCCGATCGAGCCGGGCCGGACGATCGGCGGGCCGTGCCGGCCGTCGTCCACGGCCTCCAGCAGCTCGCGCCCGTTCTGGCGGACGGCGACGGTCACCAAGGATCGCCCGTTGGAGGTGATCCGGACGTCGAAGGACTGCCACGCGCCGGGCCGGAACGGGTGCCGGACCTGGGCGAGCGTCGTGTAGGTGCCGCCGTTCTCGGTGCCGCCGGCCAGCTTCTTCTTCACCACGAGCAGCCCGTCCCGCCGGGCCAGCGACGCGACGTACAGCTCGGTCTGGTCCTGGCGGCGCAGCATCAGGTGCACGCCGTCGGTCGGCTCGGTCGGCGCCCGGCCGCCGCCCGGCACGAGCCGCAGCACGCGGACCCGCAGCGTCACCCGGACGTCGTCGAAGTCGGCGCGGCGGGTGTTCATCCGGAACACGCTCGACCCGGTGCCGGTGGACGACCGGGCGTCCGGAACCGCCCGGTCGGGCGGCCCCGACCAGCCGGCGCCGTCCCGGACGAAGAGGGACCCGCTGGTCACGTCCCAGTCGGCGGACCGGCGCGCGTCGGGCGCGCGCGGGTTCCAGTGCGCGTACTCGTTGGTGACCAGGCGGTCGTGCCCGGACGTGCGGGACGTGAAGTCGCCCGTCCCGCCGCGTCCGGCCAGGGACCAGACGGCCGGGGGGATCGCCGCGACGGCGACGGCGCCCGCGATGAAGGTCCGCCGGGAGGTCATCGGCTACCCCGCGTCGGGCGCCGTGCACAGGCCCCGCGCCCGGAGCCCGGTGATGATCGCGGGGAGGGCCCGGATGGTGGCGGCGGAGTTGGCGACGCCGTCGTGCATCAGGACCACCGAACCGGGGCCGGCCTGCGTGAGGACGGTGGCGGCGATGTCGGCGGGCCGGCGCCCGCGCCAGTCGTTGGTGTCGACCGACCAGCGGACGACCCGCAGCCCCAACACGCGCGCCTGCTCGTCCACGACGCCGTCGGTGTTGCCGAACGGCGGCCGGAACAGGGTGGGGCGCGGCGCGCCCGCCCGCATGATCGCGGCGGTCGTGTCGGCGAGCTGGCGGCGGATCGCGGGGGCGTCGAGATCGGCCATGTGGGGGTGGTCCCAGCTGTGGTTCTCGGCGAGGTGGCCGCCCGCGACGACCGCGCGGACGAGCGCGGGACGCGCGGCGGCCTTCTTCCCCATGATGAAGAACGTGGCGCGCACGTTGTAGGCGCGCAGGACCTCCAGGATCTGCGGCGTGTAGACGTCGGGGCCGTCGTCGAAGGTGAGGGCGACGCGCCCGCGCCGGCACGCGTTGCCCGTGCCGGCGTGGCTGAGCATCGCGCGGGTGACGACGGTCTCGGCGCGCCCGGTGTCGGCGCTGCCGCGCCGCGGGACCAGCGCGTCCAGCGCCGGCGGGACGATCGCGGCGAGCGCGAGGACGCCGAAGGCGAGCTCGGTGAGGTGGCGGCGGAACCGCCGCGAGCGGCGGGC
>NZ_JBEYYT010000226.1:0-15032 GCF_040645715.1 Spirillospora sp. NPDC046719
GAACGGGGGACGCCCCCCCCCACCCCCCCCCGGCCGCGGGCGGCGACCCCGCCGGCGGCCCGCATGCCGGAAGTCACCACACAGAAAAGGCGGCCGCGATGCTCCAGATAACCGGCCTATCGCACTCCTACGCCGACGGGCACAAGGCCATCGACGGGCTGGACCTCACCGTCCCCGACGGCGAGCTGCTCAGCATCGTCGGCCCGTCCGGCTGCGGCAAGTCCACGCTGCTGCGCTGCATCGCGGGACTGATCGCGCCGACCGCCGGCACCCTCACCCTGAACGGCGCGCCGATCAGCGGCGTGCCCGACGACCTCGCCGTCGTGTTCCAGGACTACAGCCGCTCGCTGTTCCCCTGGCTGACCGTCCGCGACAACGTCGCGCTGCCGCTGCGGAGGCGCGGCATGGGACGCGCCGCGCGCCGCGCCGCCGCGCAGGAGGCGCTGGAGTCGGTCGGCCTGCCCGACGCGGGCCGCAAGTACCCCTGGCAGCTGTCCGGCGGCATGCAGCAGCGGGTGTCGATCGCCCGCGCCCTGGCCTACCGGCCGTCGCTGCTGCTGATGGACGAGCCGTTCGGGTCGGTGGACGCGCAGACCCGCGAGGACCTCGAAGACCTCGTGCTCGGCGTGCACCGCACCGGGAAGATGACGATCCTGCTGGTCACCCACGACATCGACGAGAGCGTCTACGTCGGTGACCGGGTGGTCGTGCTGAACCGGTCGCCGGCCCGCGTGCACGCCGACATCCCGGTCGGCCTGCCCGCGTCCCGGGACCAGATCGAGACCCGCGGGCTGCCCGAGTTCGTCCGGCTGCGCGCCGAGGTCGGACGGCTGGTCCGCGGCGGCGCCAAGGTGCCGGGCGCCGCGCCCGCGGACGCGGTGGACGCCCCGGCCGAGAAGGAGGGCCCGGCCAAGACGGACGCCCCGGCCAAGACGGACGCCCTGGCGAAGAACGAGGACGCCGCGGCCAAGGACGAGGCTCCGGCGAAGGCGGGTTCCGGGACCGCGTCCGAGAGGAAGCCGGCGGGCAAGACCAGGGGCAAGGCCGACCCGGCCTGACGAACGAGCGCCGCCACGAGCGGCCGTGAAACGAGAGCGGAGCGGGGGCCCGCACCTCCGGCCCCCGCTCCGGGAAATACGAAGGGCGATTCATGCGCGTACTCATCGTGGGGGCGGGGATCGGCGGGCTGACCACCGCGCTGAGCCTGCACGAGGCCGGGATCGAGGCGCTCGTCGTCGACTCGGTGCGGCGGCTGCGGCCGCTCGGCGTCGGCATCAACCTGCTGCCGCACGCGGTCCGCGAGCTGACCGAGCTCGGCCTCGGCGACGACCTCGCCGAGATCGGCATCCCGACCTCCGAGATGGTGCACTTCGACCGGTTCGGCGGGCGGATCTGGGGCGACCCGCGTGGCCGCGCGCTCGGCTACGACTGGCCGCAGTACTCCATCCACCGCGGCGAGCTGCAGATGGCGCTGCTCGACGCGGTGCTGACCCGGCTCGGCAAGGACGCCGTCCGCACCGGCACGGCGCTCGAACACTTCGAGCAGGAGGGCGGGCGGGTCCGGGCGCGCCTGCTCGACCGGGCGTCCGGCACCGCCGAGACCGTGGAGGCGGACGTGCTGATCGGTGCGGACGGGCTGCACTCGACGGTCCGCGCGCACCTGTACCCGGACGAGCCCGCGCCGCTGTGGAACGGCATCCGGATGTGGCGCGGCGTCACCGAGGGCGAGCCGTTCCTCACCGGCCGGACGCTGGCCGTCGCGGGCAGCAACGCCACCTCCAAGATGGTCGTGTACCCGATCTCGATGCGGGCCGAGCGGCGCGGGCGGGCGCTGCTGAACTGGGTGGCGGAGGTCAAGCTCGCCGACGACCGGCTCGACCGGACCGCCGACTGGAACCGGACGGGCCGGCTCGAGGACGTCCTTCCCCACTTCGAGGACTGGACGTTCGACTGGCTGGACGTCCCGGCGCTGATCAAGGGCTCCGAGGAGATCCTGGAGTACCCGATGGTGGACCGGGAGCCGCTGGACCGCTGGACGTTCGGCCGCGTCACGCTGCTCGGCGACGCGGCGCACCCGATGTACCCGATCGGCTCCAACGGCGGCTCCCAGGCCGTCCTGGACGCGCGGGTGCTGGCCTACGAGCTGGCCCGCGCCGCCGACCCGGGCGAGGGCCTGCTCGGCTACGAGCGGGAGCGCCGCGAGGCGGCCAACACGGTCGTCCTGGCCTGCCGCGACATGCCGGCGGAGCGGATCCTGCGGATGGTGAGCGAGCGCGCGCCGGACGGCTTCGACGCGATCGAGGACGTCCTGACCGCGGAGGAGCTGACCAAGATCACCGGCGCCTACCGCAAGACGTCGTTCGTCGACGCAGAGGCGCTCAACGGCCGCCCGTCGTACACCGTCGTCCGCTGATCCGCTGCGTAGGCGACGCCTGAGCCGGTGGGGCCCCGGGGTCAGTGCCCGGGGCCGCCGGAGGTCACGGCGGCCAGCAGAGTGTCGGCGGCGCGGGTGGCGCGGTCGTACAGCGACGGGTCGTCGTGGAGCAGCGCGTGGGCGGCGCCGGTGCGGCAGACGGCGTCCAGCTCGAAGGCGAGCTGCGGCACGTCGGCGGACGCGTCGATGTCGCCCCGGTCCCGCGCCTCGCGCAGGCAGCGCTCCAGGAAGGCCCGCCAGTCGCGCTGGGACGAGGCGATGGCGTCGCGGACGCGGCCTGGCCTGGCGTCGAACTCGGCCATCGTGGAGTGGAAGAAGCAGCCGCCCGGGAAGACGGGCTGCCGCTGGTAGCGCTGCCAGGCGTCCAGGAGCGCGCGGACCCGCCCGAGCCCCTCGGGGACGACGAGGGCGGGCTCCACGACGTGCTCGCGGAACACCTCGACGGCCTTGGCGACGGTCGCGAGCTGCAGCTCCTCCTTCGAGCCGAAGTGCGTGAAGACGCCGCTCTTGCTGATCCGCAGCTCGGTGGCGAGCCGGCCGATCGACAGTCCCTCCAGGCCCTCGGCCGAGGCGATGTCGGCGGCGCGGCCGAGGATGACCGCGCGCGTCCGCTCGCCCTTGAGGACGCGTCCGTCAGTGCTCACGCCTCTTAATCTGCACGACCGTTCGCGCAAAGTCAATCCGGTAAACCCCTTGACGGGAGGCTTGTCCAGAGAAGAGTGTACGACCGTTCGTTCTTTTCTGGAGGACCTTCCATGACCGCCACCACGGCGCCGCCCCTCACGACGGCCGCGCGGCGGGACGTGCCCTGGCTCGCCGCCGGCGCGACGTTCCTGGCCATGCTCGACGCCACCGTCGCCAACCTCGCCGTCCCCGATCTGCACGCCGACTTCCCGGACGCCTCGCTGTCCGGCCTGACCTGGATCGTCACCCTCTACGCGGTGCTGTTCGCGGCGCTGCTCGCCCCCGCCGGCCGCCTCGCCGACCTCGTCGGCCGCCGCTCGCTCTACCTGTGGGGCACCGGGCTGTTCACGCTCGCGTCCCTGGCCTGCGCCGCCGCGCCGAACGTGCCCGTCCTGCTCGCGACCCGCGGGGTGCAGGGCGCCGCCGCGGCCGCGATGATCCCGGCGTCGCTCGCCCTGCTGCTCCACGACACCCCCGTCGCGCGGCGCGCGGGCGCCATCGGGCTGTGGAGCGCGGCGGGCGCGTTCGCCGCCGCCGTCGGCCCCGGCCTCGGCGGGGTCCTCGTGGATCAGTTCGGCTGGCGGGCGCTGTTCGTCATCAACGTCCCGTTCGGCCTGGTGATGCTGCTCGGCGGGCTGCGGCTGCCGCGCACCGCGGGCACCGCCGGGCGGCTGCCCGACCTCGCCGGGACGGTCCTGCTCGGCGCCGGCGTCGGCGGCATCGCGCTCGGCGTCACCCAGGCCGGCGACTGGTCCTGGACCGACGCCCGCACGCTCGCGCTGCTGCTCGGCGGCGCCGCCCTCGCCGCCCTGGCGCTGTGGCGGTCGGCCCGGCACCCGGTGCCCGCCCTGGAGATCGGGATGTGGCGCGCCCGCGGGTTCGCCCTCGCCAACGCCGCCTCGTTCCTGTACGGGACGGCGCTGTACTCCTGGCTGCTGCTCGGCGTCCTCTACCTGACCGGCGAGTGGCACTACTCGATCCTCAAGGCCGGGCTCGCCTCGACGCCCGGCGCGTTCACCGCCACCGCCGCGGCGGTCGCGATGGGCCGCCTCACCGGCCGCATCGGCGTCCGTCCCGCCGTGTCGGGCGGCGCCCTGATCATGGTGGCCGCGGGGATCTGGGCGGTCGCCGGGCTGCCGGCCGAGCCGCACTTCCTCACCTTCTGGATGCCGCTCGGCCTGCTGGCCGGGACGGGCATGGGGATGGTCACCACCGGCACCGCGTCCGCCGCCGCGCTGTCGGCCGGCCCGCAGCGGTTCGCGGGCGCGACCGGCCTCAACACCACCGCCCGCCAGCTCGGCGGCGCGCTCGGCATCGCGGCGCTCGCCGCGATGCTGCCGGACCGCGCGGTGCACGGCGACTACACCGCGGTCTACCTGTTCTGCACCCTCGCCGCCGCGGGCGCCGGCCTCGCGGGGGCGTTCCTGACCGTCCGCCCGAGCACGTCCTGATGGGAGACGACATGACCGAGACGACGCCCGCGAGCACGGCCGCGGAGCCCCTGACCGAGTGGACCGACCCCGCCGTGCTGACCGCCGCCGAGGCCGCCGCGCTGCTGGCCGACGCACCGTGGAAGAGGATGGTGACGGTCGGCGACAGCGTCGCCGAGGGCGTCCGCGAACCGGTGCCCGGACCCCGCCCCCTGCCCGGCCCCCCCCGCGACGCGGAGGCCCTGGGCGCGGGGGCGGACGGCAACACCGCCCACACCCACGCCCCCCCCGACCTCGTCGCGGCGCGGGTCGCCGCCGAGCAGCTCGGGCCCGCCCTGGAGTTCGGGCCCGACCTGGCGTTCGTGGTGGCGGGCGGCAACGACATGCTCCGCCCGCACTTCGACGAGGACGAGGTGCGGCGCGAGCTGGCCGCGATGGTCCGCGCGTTCCGGTCCGCCGGCGCGGACGTCGCCACGATCGGGCTGCTGGACATCACCGCCGCGGGACTCGGCCCGGCCCGCTTCCGGGAGGTGCTGTCGGCGCGCACGCGGCGGCTGAACGAGCTGGCCGCCGAGGTCGCCGCCGAGCACGGCGCCTGCCACGTCGACAACCCGCCCGGCCACCCCGTCGCGGCCGACCCCGGCATCTACAGCACCGACCGGCTCCACCTCAACGCCCGGGGGCACGCGTTCGCCGCCGCGAACACGGTCCGCGCGCTCGCCGCTCACTTGGCGTCGGCGTAGCGGTCCACCACCGCGATCTCCATCGGGAAGGCGACGGGCGTCGCGCCGAACAGCAGCCGCCGCGCCTCCTCGGCGGAGGCGCGGACGGCGTCGGTCACGGCGTCCGCGAGCTCCGCCGGCGCGTGCACGATGACCTCGTCGTGCTGGAAGAACACCAGGCGGGGCGGGCCGAGCGCGGTGAGGCGGCGGCGCAGCGAGCCGAGCAGGGCGAGGGCCCAGTCGGCCGCCGTCGCCTGCACGACGAAGTTGCGGGTGAAGCGGCCCCGGCTGCGCAGCGCCTGCGCGGCCGTCGCCGGACGCCGCGCCCCCTCCGCCGCCGCGGCCGGGTCGGCCGGGTCGCCCTCGTCGTCGGCGGCCAGCGACAGCTCGCGCCAGCCCGCCGACGGCGGCGGGCACGTCCGGCCGAGCAGCGACCGGACGAGCCGCCCCCGCTCCCCCGCGCGGGCGGCGGCCTCGACGTACTCGAACGCGTCGGGGAACCGGCTCTTCAGCACGCCGAGCAGCTGCACGGCCTCGCCCGTCCCGCCGCCGTACATCGCCGACAGCAGCGCGAGCTTGGCCTTCGCGCGCGCGGACAGCCCGCCCGTCGCCTCGTCCGACCGGAACGCGTCGGACAGCGCCTCGTAGAGGTCGCCGTGGGCGGCCGCGTCGGCGAACGCGCGGTCGCCCGCCAGGGCCGCGAGGACGCGCGGTTCCAGCTGCGCCGCGTCCGCCACCACCAGGCACCAGCCGGGGTCGGCGACGACGGCCCTGCGCAGCACGCGCGGGATCTGCAGCGCGCCCCCGCCGTTGGTCGCCCACCGCCCGGACACCACGCCGCCCACCACGTACTCGGGGCGGAACCGCCCGCCGCGCACCCACGTGTCGAGCCACGCCCAGCCGTGCGCGGCGTGCAGGCGCGCGAGCTCCTTGTACTCCAGCAGCAGCGGGACGGCCGGATGGTCGACGCGCTTCAGCACGTGCGCGCGGGTGGACGGGATCGGCAGGCCCGCCGCCGCGAACGCCTTGAGGATCTGCGCCGGGGAGTCGGGGTTGACGTGCGTGCGCGGGCCGAACGCGGCGCCGATCCGGTCGGCGAGCTCCTGCAGCCGGCGCGGGCGCAGCCCGCCGGACGGGCGCGGGCCGAGCAGCTCGGTGAGCAGCGCGTCGTGCTCGGCGGCCGACCAGGGCAGCCCGTCGTGGCCCAGCTCTGCGGCCACCAGCGAGCCCGCGGACTCGGCGGCGGCGAGCAGCGCGAACCCGTCCAGCCCGGCGACGGCGCGCTGCTGCGCGGCGTGCACCTCGACGACCTGCCCGAGGTCGTCGGACGGCGCTGCCCGCTCGCCGTCGTCATCGTCGCCGAACAGCGACGCCTGCGCGGCGTGCGCCGGCACCTCCTGCGACGGCGGCGGGTCGGGCGGAACGGGCAGCCCGTGCAGCCGCGCCCACGCCGCCCGCACCGAGCGCGGCTCACCGTAGCGGCCGGCGTGCCCCAGCAGCAGGTTCTCGACGAGTTCGAGGTCGTGGCAGCGCGCGACCCGGACGCCGGCCCGCAGCAGCCGCGGGTACAGCCGGGCGCTGGACGCCCACACCCAGCGCGGCGCGTCCGCGCGCTCGCGGGCGGCGATCTCGCCGGCCAGGTCGGCGACGGCGTACGCGGGCCCGGCGGGCGAGCCGTCCTCGTCCAGCGGCCGCAGTTCGCCCCCGTCCCCCGCCCCGGCGGCCACCGCGATCCTCACCCGCCCATTCTCGCCCCCGGGTACGACAGAACCCCCTCCGCGTGGGGCGGAGGGGGTTCGGAGCCGTTCCAGGAGGCCAGGGCCGGGGCCCCCTTGCGGGGTTGGAGCGGGTCAGGTCAGGCGACCAGGGAGACCTGCTGGCCCGCCGGGGTCTCGCCGTAGCGGTCGACGACCTTGTTGAGCTGGAGCTGGTAGTACAGGACACCGAAGCCGAGGATGCCGAGCAGGAAGCCCATGCCTCCGCTGCAGGTCGCGGGCAGGCCCGCGGCGCGCTGCGCCTGGGCGATGCGCCCGCCGAGCTTGCACCACACGACGAGCGGCCAGATGCCGAGGGTGACGAAGCCGAAGATCATCGACAGCAGCGCGCCGGTGGCGGCGTCGTCGATGCGGCGGTCGTAGTTGTGCAGCTCGCTGTGGACCTTGAACATCCAGACGAGCCCGTAGACGCCGAGCGTGATCATCGGCAGTCCGAGCCAGGCGCCGACGGGGTTGCGGCGCTTCATGTTGTAGCCGGCGCCGCGCGCGACGGCCTGCTGCTGCTGTTGCTGTGCCGGGGCGGGCGAGTAGCCGCCCTGGTAGCCCTGCTGCTGTTGCTGCTGCTGGTAAGGCTGGCCCTGACCCTGCTGGGGGTAACTCATCGAGTCGCTCTCCTGGGGACGCGGTCGTTCTCCGGCCGACCGTCCGTTACCGGTCACCTGGTCGGTGAGCTGAGACTGTAACGGCATTACGGCACGTCGCGCGGCAAATCGACGTATTTTGTCGACATTTCTGGCGGATTCTCCAATCCCCCCGTCACTCCCGCCTCACCGGAGCGGGATCGTCACCTCGTCCTCGACCGGCGGCGCCGCCTCCTGGTCGCCGCAGCCGGTCGCGGCGTAGCAGCGGACGCGGAGCTCCGACGCGGTCACGTCCAGCCGCAGGAAGCTCTTGAAGAACGGCGGGCTGTCCCAGTCGGCCATCTCCGAGCGGAACCGCTGCGGCATCCGCCGCACCGGCAGCCGCAGGAAGCGGGGACGCCGCCGGGCGCCCCGCGGAACGCCCAGGACGAACGCGACGAACCGGGCGCGGCGGGACGGCTGGAGCCCGTCGTAGGCGCGTCCCGGCTCGATCCCCACCCGCGACCGGATGACGGCGGTGGCCTCCTCCGGGGTGAGGTCGAACAGCCCCGGCATCCGGGTCCACCGCCCGTACAGTTGGCTGTAGCGCGACAGCGAGTCGCCCCGCAGCGGGTAGCAGCGGAAGTCCTTCTCCTCCACCACCCCGGCGCGCGGGATCGTGTGCGTCGCGTGCATGAACGCCCCGCCGCCGCCCGACACGACGTACTGGATGACGCGCCCGGTCGCGTCCACCTTCACCGGGTAGCGCTGGTAGTTGTGGATGTCGCCGCCGACCGCGAGCACGTAGTTGTGCGCCGGGTCGCGGACGATCTCGTCGACCGTCCCGCCGCCCTCGATGGGCCCGGGGTGGTGCTCGTCGTCCACGTACAGCGGCTTGCCCGTGACCAGCATCTTCGGTTTGGGGCCCGCGGAGACCCCGCGCAGCCATTCGCCCTGCTCGCGGTCGATGCCGCCGGTGATCCCGGTGTCGATGCCGATGATGCGCAGCGACGGCGTGTCGATCGCCCAGTACGGTCCGGGCTGGACGGCCTGCTGGTCCGGCGCGCCGCGGTACAGGGATCGGGCCTCCGAGAGCGCACGCCGGTCGACCTTCCCCGAGTGCCGCCAGAACAGGCGCGGGATGAACGACAGCGGCCCCCTCCAGTGGGGCGAGCAGTCCGCGTCCAGGCCGCAGAACACGTGCAGGAACCCGCGGAGCCCGTCGTACCAGTCGTGGTTGCCCGGGACGGCGTAGATGGGCGCGGGGTAGTCCCGGTAGGGGCGGTAGAACTTCTCGGGGTAGTCGCCCGCGTCGCCGGTGGGGTAGATGACGTCGCTCGCGACCACCATGAAGTCGGTGCCCGCGGTGGCGTGCAGCAGCGGCGGCACCACGGCGTACTGCGACCGGTCGCCCTCGCCCGTGTCGCCCAGGAGGGCGAAGGAGAACTCCTCTTCCGGGCGGTGGACGGTGAACGCCGCGGGGGTCCCGCGTTCCCGGAGGGCGGCCACGGCCCGGCGGCGGATCGCGTTGGACGGGTCGCCGAACAGCCGCGCGACCACGTCGTTGCGGGACCGCCACAGCACCTTCGGGCGGCGCCAGGAGAAGTCGGGGACGTGCTCGGGCAGCAGATCGCGGAACGTGCCCGGCGTGCGGCACACCCAGCCGGCGCCCGCCTCGGACGCGCGGGAGTTCTCGGGGGCGGCGGCTTGCTCGGCGCACAAGGGGGGCCTCCGGCGGGGGTGAGGGGGGCTCCCAGCCTGTCCGGAGGCGATCTGGGGCGTCAAGCGACATCGCCGTGGAGGGACGGCGTGTCGCTCGGGCGGGTCGTTCAGGCGGCGCCGAAGGAGCGGGGGTCGCCGGACGGGACGATCTCGCGGCCGAGGGGCAGCAGCGAGATCGGGATCAGCTTGAAGTTGGCGATGCCGAACGGGATGCCGATGATCGTGACGCAGAGCGCGATCCCGGTGAACAGGTGGCCGAGGGCGAGCCACCAGCCCGCCACGATCACCCAGATGACGTTCCCGATCGCCGAGCCCGCGCCGGCGTCGCGGCGGCGCGCCACGGTGTAGCCGAAGGGCCAGAGCGTGTACATCGCGATCCGGAACGCGGCGATGCCGAAGGGGATCGTGATGATGAGCACGCAGCAGATGACGCCGGCGATCGCGTACCCGATCGCCAGCCAGAGGCCCGAGAACACGAGCCAGATCAGATTGAGGAGGGTGCGCACCGGCTCAGCCTAGGCTCGGGCCGTCCGCGCGGGAACGGGGCGCGCCGGGGCGCGTCCGGCGGTGAGGCTCCGGATCGGCACCGGGCGAACCGGACCGAGCCGGAACCGGACCGTGGTGGGCGCCGGCGCCACCCCCAGAGACGCCGGCGCCACCACGCGGAGGGCGCCTGCGGCCATCATGAGTCCCCCCAGAACGGCGAGCGATCGCCTTCTCATGATGCCTCCACAGACGACCCCAAGGTCCCGAAAGCGGGACGTAATTGACGCTATACGGAGGGCCGTAATGGGTGTGTAAACCGCCCCAAACGAGGGTCCAAAAACCGTGGATCAGGCGTCCGCGCAGGTGGGACGCCCTTTCGGCGGGCCCGGAATCGCCGTTCTACGGGGCGAGGGCGCGCGCGTCTACGGGGCGAGGACGCGGAGCGCCCCCGGCATCACCTTCGCGGTCACCGGGAGCACGCCCGGCAGCTCCCCGTCCGCGCCGTACGGCAGCGTCCGGCCGGGCGGCCCGGCCAGCTCGATCCGCACCTCGCGGCCGCGCAGCACCTCCACCTGGGGCCGCCGGACGTGCGTGCCGGCCTCCAGCTCCCGCATCACCGCGAAGAACAGCAGCCGGGAGGCGTTGCGGACGAGCACCACGTCGAGCAGGCCGTCGTCCACGCGGGCGTCCGGCGCGACGTGCTTGCCGAACCCGTAGTAGCCGGAGTTCGCGGCGACGACGGTGTAGCCCTCGCGGCGGTGCTCCTCGCCGTCCACGATCACCCGGTAGTCGGCCGCGCGCCAGGAGGCGATCGCGCGCAGCGCCCCGACGTAGTAGGCAGCCGACCCGCGCAGCAGCCGGGTCTTGTTGGCGTTGGCGTTGGCGACGGCGTCCACGCCCGCGTAGACGCTGCCGAGCACGGGGGTGCCGTTGGCCTCGATCGCGTCGACCGCGCGGGGCTCCCCGTCCAGCAGCAGCGGGGCGAGCCGCTCCGGGTCGGCCGGGACCCCGAGCTGGCGGGCGAAGTCGTTGCCGCGCCCGGCGGGCACGATGCCGAAGACGGCGCCGGTGCCGGCGAGCGCGCCGCCGACGCAGCCGATCATGCCGTCGCCGCCGACGCCGAGCACCACGCGGCCGGCCTCGGCGGCGTCGCGGGCGACGGTGCGCGCGTGGTCCAGGCCGCGGCTGTACTCGACGGCGACCTCCGCGCCGGCCTCGCGCAGCAGCCGGGCGAGCGGGATCAGCGAGGACGCGGACGCCGATCCGCCGGCGGCCGGGTTGACGATCGCGGTGAAGACGCGGGGGGTGGTCATGGCGGCTACTCCCCGGCGGCCGGCGGGACGAGGACGCCGGGGTTGAGGATCCCGGCCGGGTCGAGGCGGTCCTTCACGGCCCGCAGGATCGCGGCGCCGAGCGGGCCGATCTCCCGGGCGTACCAGTCGCGGTGGTCGGTGCCCACGCCGTGATGATGGCTGATCGTCCCGCCCGCGTCGATGATCGCGTCGGAGGCGGCCCGCTTCGCGCCGTCCCAGTGCGCCACGGGATCGTCGCCCTGCGCGGAGACGACCGTGAAGTACAGCGAGGCGCCCGCCGGGTAGACGTGCGAGATGTGGCACATGACCAGCGGCGGCGTGCCGGCCGCGGACAGCGTGCCGATCAGCGCGCGGCGGACGGCCTCGTACAGCTTCGGGACGTCGCTCCAGAACGCCGCCGTCTCCAGCGTCTCGGCGAACGCGCCGACGTCGAGGAGCGCGTCGCGCAGGTAGGGGGCGCTGAAGCGGCCGTGCCGCCACTTCTCCCCCGGTCCGGCGCCGAGCGGCTCGCCGCCCGCCTCCCGCAGCGCGGCGGCGGTCCGGGCCCGGCGTTCGGCGATCTCCTCGGCGGTGCCCTCGTAGCCGAGGACGGCGAGGCATCCGGCGGCGGCCGAGCCGTCGCCGATGGCGGCCGGGTCGGCGAGCCCGATCATGGTCTCGGTCTCGTCGGACAGCCGCAGCACCACGGGGAGCGGGCCGTCCTGGGCGAGGCGGCGCAGCGCGGCGGCGCCGTCGGCGAACGACGCGAACCGCCAGCCCTCGTACGCTCGCTCCGGCGGGACGGGCCGGATCCGCACGGTCACCGAGGTGATCACGCCGAACGCGCCCTCGGAGCCGAGGACGAGCTGGCGCAGGTCCGGCCCGGCGGCCGACTTCGGCGCCCGGCCGAGCTCCAGGGTGCCCTCCGGCGTGGCGACGGTGAGGCCGGTGACCATGTCGTCGAACCGGCCGTACCCGGCGGAGGCCTGCCCGCTGGAGCGGGCGGCGGCGAACCCGCCGATCGTCGCCCACTCGAACGACTGCGGGAAGTGCCCGAGCGTGTAGCCGCGCTCGCCCAGGAGCTCCTCGGCCCGCAGGGCGAGCATGCCCGGCTGCAGGACGGCCGTCCGGGACACCTCGTCGAGGGCGACCAGGGCGTCCATCCGGCGCAGGTCGAGGGCGACGAACGCGTCCACCCCCTCGGGGGCCAGCCCGCCGACGACCGAGGTGCCGCCGCCGAACGGGACGACCGCGACGCGCCGCTCCGCGCAGGCCCGCAGCACCGCGAGGACCTCGTCGTGGGAGCCGGGCAGCACGACGGCGTCGGGCGCGTCGGAGGTCTCGCCGGCGCGGATGCGCACCAGGTCGGGGGTCGACTTGCCGCGGGTGTGCCGGACGCGGGACTCGGTGTCGGTGCGGACGTGCTCCGCGCCGACCGCCGCCGCGAGAGCGGCGAGGGCGTCCTCGCCGAGCCTGGGGGCGGCGACCTCGATCGCGTCGAGGGCGACGGGGGCCGCGTCGCCGGTCTTCACGCCGAGCAGGTCGCGCAGGAGCCCGACCATCGGCTCCGGCAGCGGCGCGGCCTGGGCGGGGTCGCCCCAGCCGCTCCACAGCATGTCCTGCCTCCGCCCGGTGCCGGCCGTTCCCGTGCCAGCCGTTTCCGTGCCCGCCGTCCCAGTGCTGGTAGTCAAGGCGCCTCCCCTTCACCGGGCCGCTCCCGGCACCGTTTTCCGTCCGCCTGTGTTCCCGTCCGCCCGTCGCGTGGGCTTACACTGTGACACATGACGTCGAATCGTCACAACAGGACGGCGGCCCGGACCGCCGACGACGCGGTGCTGGACGCCGCCCGCGACTGCGTGCTGGCGGTCGGGGTGCGCCGCACCACGCTGACCGACATCGCGCGCCGCGCCGGGGTCTCCCGCATGACGCTGTACCGCCGCTGGCCGGACGTCCGCACGATCGTGGCCGACCTGATGACCCGCGAGTGGACCGCGATCGGCACCGCGGTGCAGCCCGCCGAGGACGGCCGCCCGGTCCGGCCCCTGCTGGTGGACGGCCTGGTCACCGGCGTCCGCATGTTCCGCGACCACCCGCTGCTCCGCAAGATCGTCGAGGTCGACCCGGAGGCGCTGCTGCCCTACCTGCTGGACCGCTGCGGCGCCAGCCAGCAGGCCTTCCTCGAGATCTTCGAGGAGGCGCTCGCCGCCGGGCACGCCGACGGGACCGTCCGCGTGGACCACCCCGGCCGGCAGGCGCGCGCGCTGCTGCTGGTCGTGCAGTCCTTCGGGCTGTCCGCGCAGATCGTGATCGACGAGACCGACCCCGAGCTCCCCTCCGACGCCTTCGACGCCGAACTCCGGCACATCCTGGAGAGGATGCTCTCGCCGTGACCTCCGCCGCCGCGCCGCCGCCCTCGGCGTCGCTCACCGCCGCCCGCCGCGAGCGCGAGCTCGCCGCCCTCCCCGACGAGGTCGTGGACGTCCTGGTCGTCGGGCTGGGCGCGACCGGCGCCGGCGCCGCGCTGGACGCCGCGTCCCGGGGCCTGTCGGTCGCCGCGATCGACGCGCACGACCTGGCCTTCGGCACGTCCCGGTGGAGCTCCAAGCTGATCCACGGCGGGCTGCGCTACCTGGCGTCCGGGCAGGTGGACGTGGCGCACGAGAGCGCCGTCGAGCGCGGCGTGCTGATGTGCCGGACCGCCCCGCACCTGGTGCGCGCCCTGCCGTTCGTGCTGCCGCTGACGCCGCTGGTGTCGCGGTCGCAGGCGGCGGTGTCGCGGGCGGGGCTGCTGGCCGGGGACGCGCTCCGGCTGGCCGCCCGCACCCCCCGCTCGGTGCTGCCCGGCCCGCGCCGGCTGTCGCCGGTGGAGACGCTGCGGCTCGCGCCCGCGCTGCGCCCGTACGGGCTGCGCGGCGGCCTGCTGTCGTGGGACGGGCAGCTCGCCGACGACGCGCGCCTGGTCACGGCCATCGCGCGGACCGCCGCCGCGCACGGCGCCCGCATCCTGACCCGCTGCCGGGCGGTCGAGCTGACCGGATCCGGCGCGCTCGTCCGCGACGAGCTCACCGGCCGGGAGATCGCCGTCCGGGCCCGCGCGGTGGTCAACGCGGCGGGCGTCTGGGCGGGCGGGCTGGTGGACGGGGTGCGGCTGCGCCCGTCCCGGGGGACGCACCTGGTGCTGCGCGCGGAGGCGCTGGGCGACCTCGCCGCCGGGATGCACGTGCCGATCCCCGGCGCGACCAGCCGGTTCATGCTGGTGATCCCGCAGGGCGACGGCCGCGTCTACGTGGGGCTGACCGACGAGCCGGCGGACGGCCCGATCCCCGACGTGCCGGAGCCGACGCCCGGCGAGATCGGCTTCCTGCTGGACATCCTCGGGTCGGCGCTGGACGTGCCGGTGCGGCGCGCGGAGGTGCTGGGCGCGTTCGCCGGGCTCCGCCCGCTGCTGGACGGCGGCGACGGGGCCACCGCGGACCTGTCCCGCCGGCACGCCGTGCTGACCTCGCGGGACGGCGTGGTGACGATCGTCGGGGGGAAGCTGACGACGTACCGGCGGATGGCGCAGGACGCCGTGGACGCGGCCGTCGCGGGCCGCGGCCTGGCCGCGGGGCCGAGCCGCACCGCGTCGCTGCCGCTGGTCGGTGCGGCGTCACGGGACCGGCTGGACGCGCTGGACGCGCCGCGCCGCCTCGTCCAGCGCTACGGGACGGAGGCGCCGCTGCTGGCCGCGCTGGGGAGGGACGACCCGGCGCTGCTGGAGCCGGTCGTGCCCGGGCTGCCGGTGCTCGGCGTGGAGCTGGCGTGGGGGGCGCTGCACGAGGGCGCCTTGGACGCCGGGGACCTGCTGGACCGGCGCACCCGCGTCGGGCTGGTGGCCGCGGACCGCGCCGCCGCCCTGCCGGCGGCGGAGTCGCTCCACACCCGCAC